>NZ_JARTJQ010000107.1:0-36130 GCF_036225245.1 Weizmannia sp. CD-2023 | reverse complement strand
AAGACGATATTAGAAAAATTGGAGCAATATCAAAAAGAAAATGGGATTCCAACTAGAACAGGCGCAATCTTAGAATTGTTGAGAAAAGGATTGGAAAAATAACTTTGGCTAAAGCCAACCGAAATTCATCTCCCACCTACTCATTGGTGCTATTCGCACCTTCACATTCCTTGAGGATGGGAGACTTCTTTCGGAAAGCTGTTAAACAAATCGTCATCTTCCCGTTTATGGTCAATTTTCAAAGAATGTTCAGCGGCAATTGTACAGCTCCCGACAAAGACCGCCTCAATCCGGATGCCTTCGCCTTCTTGAAATTCAATTTGTTTAAATTGGGAGAGTGCAGCGGGTTTGATATCAATTTCCATATTTCTCACCTTTCTTTTACAAATGATTACATTATCGTACCCGCTTTTCCCTTTTGTAAAACAAAAATTGGCACATCTTTTATCGTTCGGCAAGTGCCGGGCATTCCCTTCTTTTTTTGGGCACGTGTCTGAATTCCCGCCCTGCACGCCCCGTTCCTTTCCGCGCCGGAAAAAGGAAGCTAAGAATGTTTCCATTTATATCGCAAAATCCGGCATAAAAAGATGAGGCTGCCGACATTCCGCTTCCACAGCCGTTTCGGTTCGCGCAACAGCCGGAACAGCCACTCGATCCGCAATTTCCGGAACAGATACGGGGCACGCGGTACGTTTCCGGATGCAAAATCAATAAAAGCGCCGACACCGAGCCGTGCCGTGCAGAAAAGTTCCCGATCGAAGCCGGCAATGAATTTTTCCTGGAGCGGCACGCCCATTCCGACGATCAGCACATCGGCATGCGAGCGGTTAATCGCCTCTACAATCTCATGGTTTGATTGAAAATAACCGTGATGGGCGCCGGCAATTTTCAAACCGGGATAGTCCCTGCGGAAATGTTGGATTGCACTTTTCAAATTCGTTTCGGTAGCGCCGAGCACAAATACGGAGAAGCCGTTTTTTTCACAGCGCTTTAATATTTTCGGCGTCAAGTCGGTACCGTTTAAATTGCCGGCAAGCGGAATATCAAACAGTTTTGCGCCGATTTCAATCCCGACCCCGTCGTTGAGCAGGTAGTCGGCTTCATTGATAATCCGGTAGTAGTCGCGGTCGGTTTGGGCGATATTGTAACAGTGCGCATTTAAAAAAAACACATTGGTTTTAATTCCTTCGTGTACCCGGCTCTCAAATTCGCCCAAAAATTGTTCTTCTGTAATCACGGTCAAATCAATATTGCCAAATGCCTTTTTCAAAACAGTTTTCTCCTTAGCACGGTGAAATGTTTCCATGCTTAGTATATACGTTCTGTGCACCGCCGGCAATTACAAATCCCCGCTCCGCCAACGCCTGTGGCAAAAAGGGAAGACCCGCAGCATGGGCGATATGCGGTGGAATTTTGGCGTTCCCCGCAGACGGGGGCTAAGAAATGAAACTTGATGGAAATCCGGACGTGAAACAGTTATGTTAAACATTGGAAAATGGCAAGGAAGAGCCGACCGGGGTTAAAAAGCGGATACATGCCAGCAAAACTAGTACTGGTTTTGCTCCCGGAATTCTTTTGGGGTGAGCCCCATATATTTTTTAAAAAGCGAAGTATAGTAGCTTTGGTTGCAAAAATGGAACAGAAGCGCAATTTCAGAAATGGGTATATTCGTATGGAGCAAAAAATAAATCGACTCTTCAATCCGCTTTTTATTTATATAATCCGTCACCGATACGCCGGTCTCTTTTTTAAACAAGTGGGACAAGTAGCTCGGATTCAGGTAAACATGTTTCGCCAGCGATTCAAGCGTGATCACCTGTAAAATATTTTCATGAATATATGCCACAGCCATATGAATCGCATGGCTGTAGCGATGTTCTTGTTTCCTTGCCTGTTGCACGGCTTCCGTAAAATTGCGCAGCATGCTGTACTCGAGTTCAAACAGCTTTTCCTGCGTCTTTAACCTTTCAATCTCCAGAATATGCGCATCGCTGATGTTAAAAGCGGTTTCCGGCGGCACGCCCGCTTCGATCGCCGCCCTTGTAAACAGCGTGCAAATACAGATGAGTGAATTACGGAGCGAGCGGATCGGTTCTTCCGCAAGTTTAGCCCGCTCCAGCGTATTGATAGTTTTCAAAACGGATTCGGCTGCTTCCACTCTACCTTCTTTTACAGCATTCAACAACTGCTTTTCCATCATATAAGGCGGATGGAGAAAATATTCACGTTGGTGTTCAACGCGGTATGAAAGGTAGCGTTCTATAATGGATTTGCTGATGGCAGACTGTTTCATCGGAGCCGCCCCAATACCTAAAAATTTTATTATAGATCTAAAGATTCTAATATCATTGTATGCGCATACAGGGTAATATTCAAGTGTAATCATCAAAACTAAAGGGGGCTTTCATATGTGGAAAAAAGCGGGCGTTATTTTGGTAGCGCTTACGCTTGTTATCGGCGTGCTGGCCGGATGCGGCAGCAATTCAAGCTCGAAATCAAGCAAAAGCGGCAGTTCCTCAAAAAAGATTGTGTTAAAATTCGCGGCACAAAATGACAGTACACCTGCGACAAAAGCAGTCATTGCGGCTTTTAACAAACAATCGAAAAAGTACCAGGTGAAATGGGTGCAAATGACGAATGACTCGGCACAAATGCACGACCAATTGCTGACTTCGCTCTCCAGCGGATCAAGCGAATATGACATCATGTCCATGGACGTTGTGTGGGGCGGCGAATTTGCAGGTGCCGGATACCTTGTCCCGATTGACAAGAAAATGATGGATGCTAATTTGACGAAAGAACAGTTCAATGCCGGTTCGATGGCTTCCGGTAACTATGAAGGGAAACAATATACGCTTCCATTCTTCCCGGACCTCGGCATTCTGTATTACCGTTCCGATATTGTCAGCAAGGAAGATGCAGCGAAACTCGAAAGCGGGGACTACACCTATAAAGAACTCGGGGACATGGCTGCAAAATATGCCGGCAAAAACGGAACGACAAACGGTTTTGTTTATCAGTCCAAACAATATGAAGGCTTAACCGTCAATGTGACAGAATTCACGAATCATTATAAAGATATCAAAGGCGGCCTTGAGACGATGTATCAATTTACAAAAGCAGCATGGGCGCCAAAAGATTTGCTGAACTATATGGAACAACAAACGCTGGACAGCTTTGCGCAAGGAAAATCTGTCTTCGCGCGGAACTGGCCGTACCAGTATGGCACCATTAAAACTGGCGGAGAAGGCGTAAAAGTGGACATCAAAAATGTTGGCATTGCCCCGCTTCCAAACGGCGGCGCTGTCGGCGGCTGGCTTCTCGGCATCAACAAAAACTCAAAACATGTAGAAGGCGCATGGGAGTTTGTAAAATTCGTAGCCGGCAAAAAAGGGCAGAAGATTATGTCCACAAAAGGCGGTTACCTGCCGGGATATAATGATTTGCTGAATGATCCTGATGTCCAAAAACAAAACAAAATGCTGACCATGCCGGGCTTCCAAAAAGCATTGAAAACGACGATTGCCCGCCCGGTATCCGCGAAGTACAGCAAAGTATCCGACACGATCCAAATTGCGGCCCACAAATATTTAAGCACAAGCCAAAATCTGGATGATGCAGCCAAAACGATCCAGGACGCAGCAGGCGAATAAGCAACCGTCCAGGGGCGCGTTTTACTCCCTTTCCGTCCCCGGGCGCCTGCTTTTCATAAAGATTTAATCGTACGAAGGCTCTAATTTTCATTAGAGCCTTTTTTAAAAAGAAATCGGGCGGCAGTGCATGCACTTTGCACTCCGTACAGGAAGAAAAATTACGGCGAAAAGAGGTGCCAGCATCATGAAGAAGAACCGCTTGCAGGCTTTTTTATTTATCCTTCCAGCCCTGTTGATTATCGGCGTATTCTCGCTGTGGCCGATTTTTCAGTCACTCCGGTATACCTTTTTTGATTACCAGCTGAATAACCAGCAAAAATCGGGGCTGTACATGAGCCCGCGCTATAATTTCAGCTTATTTGACGAAACGCAAACGTATGTCAGGCTATTTCTGACAGAAGACCGGGAAAAAATCACCGACCCGGCCGACCGGCAAAAAGCCGACAAACTGGTCCATCACGTTGCGGATGTAGCCAAACAGTATAAAGGCAGAAAAGGCGTCCAAAAAATCAGCAAAGCTGACCAGAAAAAGCTGATGGGCCTTTATACCGACTCATCTAAACTGGTAAAGGAAATCAATGCCAAATACGATACGCCGAACGGAAAAAATTTATCGAAAATTGTCAAAGATTTCAAAAGTAGCTTTGTACCTTCCAACTTCACCGGCTTCAAGTCTTATAAAGAAGCATTGCATGATAAACGGCTCGGGCATGCCTTATGGAATACCGTGCTCTTTACCGTCGTTTCGGTTTTCCTTGAGTTTGTCCTCGGCCTCGGCCTCGCCATGATTATGAACAAAGCGTTCAAAGGGCAAGGCATTGTAAGGACAACTTCGCTGATCCCGTGGGCGATTCCGACCGCGGTTGCCGCGCTCATGTGGAGTTATTTGTATGACGGCACAAGCGGCGTTGTCGCACACTTTTTCCAGTCTATCGGGCTGATCAGCGATTCGCGCATTCTGCTTTTAACGGGATCCGGCGCGATGGTATCCACGATCTTAGCCGACGTTTGGAAAACAACGCCTTATATGGCCCTTTTGCTGCTTGCCGGCCTGCAAAACATTTCCAAAGGGTTGTATGAAGCCGCATCCATTGACGGCGCAACAAAAATCCAGCAGTTTTTCAAAATTACGCTGCCAATGCTCAAATCTTCCATTTTGGTCGCACTGCTGTTCAGGACACTTGACGCTTTTCGCGTTTTCGACCTGATTTACGTCCTGACAGGCGGCGGTCCGGGCGGGGCAACAGAAACCATGTCTGTCTACGGTTACAAAACGATGTTCGGGCAAACCAACTTCGGCTACGGCTCCGTCATTGTTATCATCATGTTTATTTGCGTTGCCATCATCGCAACCATTTACATTAAAGTGCTCGGTGCCAATCTGATGGATAAAAACTAAGGAGGGATGGCCATGAAAACGAACCGCAAATGGAATGTGCTCATCATCGCCCTGATTGTCGTATTTTTATTTGGGATGATATTTCCGTTTTTCTGGATTTTTATCACCTCCTTTAAACCTTCCGGGGAAATTTTTGGGGACGGGGCTTTTCGGGTCTTTGCCCATCATCCGACATGGGAAAATTACACGCAGATTTTCCAAAAGGGAATCCTGACATCGGTGAAAAACAGTTTTATCGTTGCGACAACGACAACGGTTTACATTATTTTAATTGCCACGTTTACGGCTTACGCCATTTCGCGTTTTGATTTTAAAGGGAAAAACTTGTTGCTCGGGCTGATTCTGGCGGTTTCGATGTTCCCGCAAATGATTGTCACCGGGCCGATTTATAACTTGTTCCTGCATTTGCATTTAACGAACTCGTATGCGATTGTCCTGCCGTATTCGACGATCACCCTGCCGACTGCGGTATGGATCCTAGTGACGCATTTCAACCAGATTCCGCTCGCGCTTGAAGAATCGGCAAAAATTGACGGTGCGACGCCGGTTCAGACGCTGTTCCGGATCGTCTTCCCGCTTGCCGCGCCGGGTGTCTTTACAACTGCGATTATTACATTCATTGCTGCGTGGAACGAATTTTTGCTGACGATTACCTTAAACTCGGACGCTAATTACCATACTGTGCCGGTCGCGATTTCTTTCCTCCGCACCCAGTTCGAAATACTTTGGGGACAGGTCGCTGCCGCTACCACAGTCGTCACGGTCCCGACCCTGATCATCGTCCTTCTGTTCCAGAAACAAATCGTCTCCGGCCTTACAACAGGCGGGGTGAAAGAATAAAAATTTCCGCTAGCGGAGGCGTTTTCCCCGGTATCGCAACCGCGCGGCATTTTCCAGATCCCTGTCAAGCTGCCGTTGTTTAACTTACGGGCCCGGCAGGCAATCCGATACGGGGAAAGGGTTTTTCGGTCCGGGACATAAGAAAAAAAGGGCGCTTGGCACCATGCCCTCTTCGAATTTGGAATTTTTGGAGGAACAGCGTATGACATGGGAAATCACGAAACACGAATTGGACAAACAAATGTTGCTGGTCAATGAAAGCTTATTTGCACTCGGGAACGGCTATCTTGGCGTGCGCGGAAACTTTGAAGAAGGCTACCCGGAAGAAATCCCTTCTATCCGCGGCACTTATTTGAATGCTTTTTATGACATTACAGAAATCCAGTACGGGGAAAAAGCGTACGGATTCCCGGAAACCGGGCAGAAAATGCTGAATGTGATCGATGCGCAGACCATCGAAATTTTTCTTGGAGAAGAAAAAGAACGCTTTTCTCTTTTTGAAGGGGAAGTTCTCGGTTTTTCCCAAACTTTGCACATGAAACGCGGGTTTTCCGAACGCGTCATCCATTGGAAATCGCCTTCCGGAAAAGAAATCAATCTCACTTTTTCACGGTTGGTTTCTTTTACATGGCGGGAACTGTTTGCGATTCAAGTGAAAATGGAGCCGGTAAACTTTTCCGGGCCGGTGCGGGTGATTTCCACTGTCAACGGTGATGTGCAAAATTATGTCGATAAAAACGACCCGCGGACCGGATCTGCCCATGCAAAAAGGCTGGCTGTGACAAAAGCAGTGGCGGAGAGCGGGACAGTTGTACTGCGTGCCCGCACACTTGCTTCCGGGCTTGAAACGGCTTGTGCCGCAACCCATGCCGTTTCCGCCTCTTGCGAATGTCATTATGAACAAGACGAACAAAAAGTGCGCGCAATCATCGATTTCAAGCCCGGCGAGCCGGTGTCCCTTACAAAATTTGCGATTTACACGGACACGCTCCGCCACGGGGACCATGCCGCAGAAAAGGCAGCGGCCATCCTGAAAAGCATGCAAGGCAAAGATTTTTCAGCACTCATACGGGAGCAGGAGCAATATTTAGCCACTTACTGGCAAACAGCGGACATTGAAATTGACGGCGATCCGAAACTGCAGGAAGGGATCCGTTTCAATCTGTACCAGCTCCTGCAGTCTGTCGGAAAAGACACCGCCAGCAATATTGCGGCAAAAGGGCTGTCCGGGGAAGGTTATGAAGGGCATTACTTTTGGGACACGGAGATTTATATTTTCCCGGTGTTTCTGTTGACGCATCCGGAACTCGCGCGGCATTTGCTGCTGTACCGTTACCATATCCTTGACCACGCACGGGCAAGGGCAAAAGAGATGGGCCATCAAAAAGGCGCGCTATTTCCGTGGCGGACGATCTCCGGCACGGAATGCTCCCCGTATTTCCCTGCCGGCACAGCGCAGTATCATATCAGCGCGGACATCGCTTACAGTTATATGCAATACTGGTATGCCACGCAAGATCAGGACTTTATGAAGCAATACGGCGTCGAAATCCTCGTGGAAACGGCGCGGCTTTGGCTTGAGGTTGGCCATTACCGGGAAAAAGACGGCAAATTTGCGATTGAAGATGTGACCGGGCCGGATGAGTACACAGCCATCGTCAACAACAATTACTATACAAATGTAATGGCAAAATACAATTTGAAATCAGCTCACAAATTTTATCACTGGCTGAAAAAAACAGATGATGCCTATTTTGCGGCATTTGCTGCGCGGCTCGGTTTAACGGACAAAGAAGCGGCAAGCTGGCTGAAAGCAGCGGATGGGATGTATCTCCCTTATGATGAAAAACGCGGCATCCACAAACAGGATGACAGCTTTCTCGATAAAGCGGTCTGGGATTTTGAACATACGCCGAAAGACCATTACCCGCTCCTTTTGCATTACCATCCGCTCACGATTTACCGGTACCAGGTATGCAAACAGGCGGACACGGTGCTCGCGCATTTTTTGCTGGAAGAAGAGGCCGATCCGGAAACGGTCCGAAACTCGTTTCATTATTATGAAAAGGTCACAACACACGATTCATCGCTGTCCACCTGCATCTTCAGCATAATGGCGTCAAGGCTCGGCGAAGCGGAAAAAGCATATCATTATTTTATCGAAACGGCCCGCCTTGATCTTGATAACACGCACGGCAACACAAAAGACGGCCTGCATATGGCCAATATGGGCGGGACATGGCTGTCAATCGTTTACGGATTCGGCGGCGTCCGGATTAAAGAAAACGGGCTTTTCCTGGACCCTGCCATTCCGGAACAATGGGACCGCTATTTATTCCGCCTTACCTACCAAAACCGCAAGCTTCAGGTGGAAGTGGCGCGCCATGCGTTCAAAGTGGCATTGCTGGAAGGAGATGCGCTGGACATCCATATAGGCGGCCGGACAGAAACGCTGCAACCAGGAAGGACGATTACCCGGCCGATTTCCGGCTTGTAAATGCAAGCGTTCGTTCCTTTACACAAAAAATAGAAAAAAGCGGTGGGACACTTTTTACAGTGGTTTCCCGCCGCTTTTTTTACGGGCTTCGAAACAGTTTGAAGGGCCATCCATTTTGCTCCGATCGTGCCAAATAACATAACCGATTCCTAAATCCGTTTATCATGTTTTTATTAGACATACAGGTTTCAGGCGGAAAAAGGGATTTGAAACGGTCCCCGCCCGGCAATATTGAACGGTCCCTCCACCGCCAATTAATGGAGTATTTCTCTGCAAGACGGGAAAACTTGCTCGTTACTTATGATAAAGCGAACAACACTGAGAATGGAATCCGCGAAATTGAAGGATCCGAAATTGTCCGCATCCAATCCGCGGTTCAGGCAGGCCAAGTGATTTTGAAACGGGAATCCCGCCGATTTAGGGCGGATTCCCCCGCAGCCGTTTGTCCATTATTTCACGGTTGTGCCCGCTTTCGTGTATGAAAAAGCCTGCTCAAAATCGGCAATCAGATCATCCGGATTTTCGAGGCCAACCGATAAGCGCAACAAGCTGTCGGAGATGCCGCGTTTTCTTCGGTCCTCAGGCGGCATTGCGGCGTGGGACATTTTTGCCGGATAGGACAGAATCGATTCCACAGCGCCGAGGCTGACGGCAAAGACCGGGATTTTTACATGGCTGACGAATGCCCGGAGCGCTTCCTCATCTTCCAGTTCAAACGACAATACCGCGCCCGGCCCTTGTGCCTCCAGCTTTTGCAACGCATGCTGCGGATGGTGCCCGAGCCCCGGATAATACACGTTTCGTACAAGCGGATGCGCATCAAGAAAATGTGCAATTTTCACCGCTGACTGCTGTGATTGGAGCAGCCGCACATGCAACGTTTTCAACCCGCGCAAAACGAGCCATGCATCCTGGACGCCGAGCACCGCCCCGAATGAATTTTGCAAAAAGCCGAGGCGCGCTGCCAATGCTTCATCTTTTACAACTGCAAGCCCGGCGACGACATCGCTGTGCCCCGCTAAAAATTTCGTCGCGCTGTGCAGCACGATATCCGCCCCGAGTTCAAGCGGACGCTGCAGGGCAGGCGTTAAAAAGGTGTTGTCGACAAAGGTGAGCGCCCCGGTTGCCTTTGCCAGTTCACTCACCGCCCGGATATCCGTCACTTTTAAAAGCGGGTTTGAAGGGGTTTCTACATAAAAAGCTTTCGTGTTCGGGCGGACGGCCTGCCGCACTTCTTCAAGGTTGGTCATATCCACAAATGTATGTTCAATACCAAGCCGTGTCAGGACTTCCGTCACCATCCGGAACGTGCCGCCGTACACATCCTCGGTGATCACAACATGGTCGCCCGCCGACAAAAGCAGAAACGCCGTTGAAATCGCCGCCATCCCGGAAGCAAACGCGAAACCTTTGGCGCCGCCTTCGAGTTCGGCTATGACATCCTCGAGCGCTTCCCTCGTCGGATTGAGCGAGCGGCTGTAATCGTATTTGCCGAACTGGTCAATGTCCGCCTGGTGGTATGTCGAAGCATGCTGGATCGGCACACTCACCGCACCGGTCGCCGGGTCAATTTTGTGGCTGTTATGTAAAAGCCTCGTTTGAAAAGAATAATCTTCATTTGTCATCGTGTTTGCACCCCTTCGTGAATGTTGGCAAAAGCTTTTTCAATATCTGCAATCAAATCGCGGTCATCTTCAATTCCGACTGAAAAGCGCAAAAGGCAGTTGTCCACGCCTGAGGCAATCCGTTTTTCTTCCGGAATGTCGGCATGCGTCTGTGTAGCCGGGTAAGTGATAAAACTTTCCGTCCCGCCGAGGCTTTCGGCAAATGTAATCAAAGACAGGCCGCGTAAAAACGGGTCAACCCATGATTCTTCTTTTACACGGAAAGAAAGCATCCCGCCGCGTCCAGGATACAGCACATCTTTTACGTCCGGATGCGCGCTTAAAAAGGCCGCCACAGCTTTTGCATTCTTTTCGTGTTTTTCCATCCGGAGCGCCAGCGTTTTCATGCCGCGCATCAGAAGCCACGAATCAAACGGGCTGAGTGTGGCGCCGGCGCCGTTATGGTACAAGAAAAGCTTGTCGCAAAGTTCAGCGCCCTTTGCCACGATCAGCCCAGCCAGCACGTCGTTATGCCCGCCAAGATATTTCGTTGCGCTGTGGACCACAATATCAGCGCCTTCTTTGATCGGCCGCTGCAAAAGCGGAGTATAAAAAGTATTGTCCACGATCAGCAGGATTCCGTGCCTTTTCGCAATTTCAGCCACAGCGCCGATATCCGTCTGCTGCATGAGGGGGTTTGTCGGTGTTTCGAGAAAAATGGCTTTCGTTTTCGGGGTGATTTCTTTTTCAATATTTTCCGGGTTGCACGTATTCACGTAATTACAACAAAGCCCCCATTTTTTATACCCCTGCTCCAGCAGGCGGTAGGTGCCGCCGTATAAATCATCACTCACAATCCACTCATCGCCGGCCTGGAACAAAGATAAAACAGTGAAAATCGCAGCCATGCCGGAACTGCACGCAAACCCGCGGTCCCCGCCCTCCAGATCCGCAATCGCTTCTTCCAGCAACTGGCGTGTCGGGTTGCCGGTACGGGAATAATCGAAACCGGTCGACTGCCCAATGCCTTCGTGGTGGTAAGCGGTAGAAAAATAAACAGGCGGGTTCACCGCACCTGTCACGCGGTCACTGCGGTTTCCGATCTGTGCAAGTTTTGTTTCTGTACGATACATGATGGACACTCCCTCACTTAAAATCAAAAAGCCTTCTCCAATAAGAAGAAGGCCATTCTTTTCGTGCATGAACCATCTTCTTATCTTTCAAGTTATGGATCCCATAACTTGCAGGACTTAGCACCTTTTCAACGCGTAAAAGCATTGAAGGTTGCTGAGGCTTCATCGGGCCATTCCCTCAACCTCTCTTGATAAGAAAACACCAATATGAAATTTGCCATAAACGCCACAAAAGGCATACACAACGGACATAAAAAATGCTTACGTTCAATTTATCCCTTTTTTTCGGATTCGTCAAGCTTTTTTAAAAAATTTTCAATTTAAATTTTGTTTTTCTTATGGACAATCAATATGGTGAGAAAATAAAACAGCAAAGATGAAAGGAGAAGCGTAATGACCCCGTCTGTAGTATTCGTGACCCTTTTATTTTAATAGGCCACTGAACCATTGTCACCGAAATCTTTGTGTGGTATCCCCGAAAAGAAGCAGACAGCTGCTGTGTAAATATTGGCGGTAAACACCAAAAAAAGCGGTATTCTTTATGAATCCGCTCTGTCCAATATCTTGTTATTTTGCCTATATAGTCTGGATCAAATCCTGAATATGGAGCATGGCAACTGGTTTCTGGCCGGCAACAACCGGCAGCACCTTGAAAGCGCGGTCTTCCATTATTCGCAATGCTTCCGCTGCCAGCTGGTGCTCACTGACGCAAACCGGATATTTTGTATACAGGTCTGCCACTTTTTTATCCAGTACTTCATGGCCGTTTAAAAGCTCGCGCCGGATATCGCCATCCGTTAAAATGCCGGCAAGCCGGCCCTGCTTATCAATGACCGAGACAGCCCCCGTCCCCGCTTCCGTCATCATAAATAATGCTTCCTTTATGCCGGTATCCATTCTGGCAACCGGGTTCATGCTTTTGCGTTTAGCCACATGGCCAACTGTTAGAAGCAAACGCCTGCCAAGCGAGCCGCCGGGATGGAAGAGCGCAAAGTTTTCAGGTTTAAAATCCCTTGCCTTTAAAAGGGCAACCGCAATCGCATCCCCGAGCGCAAGCGTGACGGTTGTCGTAGAAGTCGGCGCAAGGCCGAGCGGGCACGCTTCCTCAACTTCCCCGATATCCATCACCAGATTCGAACACCGTGCCAGTGCTGACTTGCGTGAACCAGAAATGGCAATCATTTTTGCGCCGATCCTTTTGATGGAAGGGATCATATTTAATATTTCCGGCGTTTCCCCGCTGTTGGAAATGGCAATTAGGATGTCTTTTTTTGTTATTTTTCCAAGATCGCCGTGCAGTGCTTCTCCCGGGTGAAGGAAAAATGCCGGGGTACCGGTGCTTGCAAATGTGGAAGCAAGTTTCCGCCCGATGGTGCCCGATTTCCCCATTCCCGTAAAAATGACTCTCCCTTCGCACGCCAATATCATTTCAATACCTTCATTTATCCGGAAATTTATCCGGTCTTTCAGCTTTAAAATCTCATTGGCCTCTTTTTCCAGCACTTCACGGACGCTTTCGACATAATTGATGCTTCGTCTGAAATCTTTTAACATCATTTTCACCTCCATTAATGGATGTTTGCCGCTGTTTGTTCTTTTATCATGCGATCAATTTCTATCATTGGCTTTAACATTTCTTCAAGATCATCCAGTTTTACCATATTCGGGCCATCCGACCAGGCTTGTCCCGGATCGGGATGGGCTTCCAGAAACAACGCATCGATCCCGCAAGCCGCCGCTGCCCTTGCGAGATACGGGACAAGCGCTCGCTTTCCGCCTGTTGAAGTGCCGTTTCCGCCCGGGATTTGGACACTGTGGGTGGCGTCAAACGCGACCGGATACCCTAATCTGCGCATTTCCGGAAGTGCGCGCATATCCACCACCAGGTTATTGTAGCCGAATGTCGAACCGCGTTCCGTAAGGAGAATTTTTTCAGTGCCGGATTCCTCCAGTTTTTGAATGACGTTTTTCATATCCCAAGGCGCCAAAAACTGCCCTTTTTTGACATTCACGATTTTGCCCGTCGCGGCAGCGGCGAGCAGCAAATCAGTCTGGCGGCAAAGGAATGCGGGGATTTGCAGCATGTCGAGCACTTCCCCGGCTGCTTTTGCCTGGTGCGGCTCATGAATATCGGACGTGACCGGCATGCCAAATGCATTTTTAATACGATCAAGTATTTCGAGCCCTTTTTCCAGTCCCGGGCCCCTTTTGGAAAAAATGGATGATCGGTTGGCTTTGTCGAAAGAAGCTTTAAAAACGAAAGGAATGCCGAGTTTTCCGGCAATGGTTTGAAGGGTTGCGGCTGTTTCCATGGCCATTGTTTCACTTTCAATCACGCACGGGCCGGCAATCAATACGAACGGCAGAGATGGGCCGAAAGCTATCCGGCTGTTCAGTTGGACTGTTTTCATTTGCTCACTCCTCATTTTTAAGTTTTCACGTGTCTTTACTCCTTCTGCTGCAGGTTACAAATATTATCCTTTAGGAAACCGCACAGGGCAAGGAATATGTAAAGAGTATTCACAAACTTTTTTCATTTTTATGTAGGGTTATCTCCAGGAAATATCAAGCACAAAACCGGACAAGTTTTGTGCTTGATAACGCGGATGGCGGGTAAAATCTCCTTCGGGGAAATGGCTGGGAAAATATTCCTCTTATAAATGGTAGCTGCATGGGGCTCAATTATTTTATAAATGCCATTAACTCATCAGCCGTTTTGCTTTTGATGATTTTTTGCACAACAGACCTGTTTTCGATAATTGAAATGAGCTTTTTATACATATCATCTAAATCCGCTTGCGTGCCTTCTTTAATATTTAACAAGCAAACAAATTGAACCATTTGCTGATCATGCCAATGAATAGGGCTTTTTAGTGTGCATACTGTCCAAAACGTTTCCTTCGTTACGGGCACCATTGGATGGGGAATGGCTACGAGATTCCCAAAACAGGTTGGCGTAATCGACTCCCTTTCTAAAACAAGGTTTACATAATCCCTTGGTACAAGCTTTTGCTTATATAGTTCATCACATAAAAATCGAATCACACTTTCCTTATCCTGCAATTCCAGTTGGAGGAAAATTCTTGAAGGATGCAAATATTTCTCTGCCACATTTTGCGTCCTAGATAAAAAACAATTTATAGCTTGAATGTCCTTGTCTTCCAAAAAAGTATTCACAACTTGGACCGGGACGTCAAAATCCTCCTTTATAGGGACAGTGCTAATGATCAGATCAATGAAAGATAAATCATAGGATGATAAATTGTAATAATTAATGGTATCGGCAATTTCAATTTCTTGGCCATACAAATTTTGCAATCGGTAGGAGAGCAATTTTGCGCTCCCTACGCCCGATGCGCAAACGATGAGTACTTTTTTTATTTTTTTCTTGTTTAATTTCATCCGTTCTAGCGCAACACCAATATGCAGCGCAATATAGGCAATTTCATCTTCAACCACTTCCATTTGCAAATACTTTTCTATACATTTGCTGGCAATAATGGCGCCTTCAAACGCGGCCGGGTATTTTTTCTTTATATCGTTTAATAACGGATTCCGGATATTCATTTTATACCGCAATCGGTTCATTGCAGGACGGATATGCAACGTTAACGCCTGGATAAACTCGCGGTCTTGGCGAAAGTCCCAATTCAATTCAGACTTTAAACGATCTAACATACAATTTATAATCGTTCCGGCTTCATCAAATTTACTAAACTCGGCCAGTTCCTTCTTGTGTAAAAGTTTGGTTCCCAATAAATGAACAATAACATAATCGATTTCTGTCCCAGGAAAAGTTAACGAAGTAAGATCTTCCACTTCTTTTATAATTTCATTCGCTACAATTTTTTCAAATGGATGATCATCGACCAGAACATCAGCCAGCTCTTCAATAACAAAGCCTTCCTGGATTCTTCTGCAGGCGATGGCAATATGCGTTGCTAAATTTTCCAAAGATATATCAGAGATTTCAATTTTATATTTATTAACCTTTTGGATGATTATTTCTTTAATCTTTTTAAATAGTTCCGGATCAATGAGTTGTAAACAATCTTCTTTTAGAAATGCTTCCTGGTTCCGCTCCAACAATAAATTAGACAAACATAGACGTTTCATATATTCATCGCCTTCAACCTTTGAGCCATAGTGCGGGCGGTTGATTAGCTTTAAATGATATTGATCAAGAATTTCTTTTACCATCTTTAAGTCATTTTGCAATGTCGATAAAGAGACGAACATCTCATCTATAAAACTTTCAATTTTAATAAAATCGGTTTCTAACAATAACCGGCGTAAAATATAGAGAACTCTCGTATCTTTATCAGTGAAGTCACCCGCTAAATGATGTTCCTCCGTAGAAATCTCATTGAGTATTTTTGAAAAAAGCCCGGCATCTAATACTTTTACGCTATATCCCAATCCTCTGGTTGATTCAATTTGAAATCCGTGTGATGCTGTATTATTTTGCATGAGCTTAATTTCGTTTCGAATCGTTCGGTCACTGACGCCTAATTCTCTTGCCATCCAGCTTGCAGTAACGGGTTCTTTTGACTTAGATAAAAGGATTAATATATCTTTCTGCCGTTTTGATAGGATAGCCACTGCCAACAACTCCCTTTTACATGGATTACTAAGATTTTTGGCAAAGGAAGAGCTGTAGTTTTCGGGAAACCAACCATTTTTTCGGGCTGTGATGTAATCGTTGAAAAAACCAATACTTGATACTTTGCAGCCTGTCATATCGTAGCTTTCCTTATAACTATTGCTTTTTCACCGGGGATTTCTATTTTCTTCCCGTATATGAAAAAATGGAGTTTTATTGTAACTCCATTTTTTCACGCCATGATTGAATATGATTCTTATTGTAAACGTTAGAAAAACGACCGTCCTAAAAGTTAAAGCTCTTCTCCATTTGTTTTTATGACATGCCTATACCATTCAAATGACTTTTTCTTTTTTCTTTCTAAAGTTCCGTTCCCTTCATTATCTTTGTCCACATAAATAAAACCGTAACGTTTTTCCATTTCTCCTGTTCCAGCACTCACTAAATCTATACATCCCCACGGTGTGTAACCCATTAAATCAACACCATCCAGTTCAACCGCCTTTTTCATTTCCAGAATATGATCGCGAAAATATTGAATACGGTAATCATCGTTAATCGTGCCATCCTCTTCAACGACATCCCGCGCGCCAAGGCCATTTTCTACAATAAATAGAGGGATATTGTACCTTTCATATAAAGCATTTAACGAGTAACGAAGGCCGACCGGATCAATTTGCCAACCCCAATCACTGGCTTGAACATAAGGATTGCGAACGACGCGGCCAAACTCTCCATCAGGCTGGCTGTCTTCTACTTCACGGGCGCTGACTACTTTAGACATATAATAGCTAAATCCAATGTAATCTACTGTTCCTTCTTTAAGAATTTGTTCATCTTCCTTTGTATATTCAATTTCAAATCCGTTTCTTTCCCAGTATTTTTTCGTATAATCAGGAATCGTCCCACGAACATGTACATCACCAAAGAACCAACGATTATGCATCGCTTCCGTGGCAAGCATCACATCGTCCGGATGACAAGAATATGGATATACAGGTACGAAAGAAAGCATGCAACCAATCTTAAAGTCAGGATTAATTTTGTGGCCTAATTTAACGACTTTTGCGCTGGCAATTAATTCATAAAGCGCTGCCTGGTACATGGTTTGTTTCCGGTTTTCACCTTCTTCATATTTAATTCCTGAGTTTGTGAAGCTTGCAAAATCCATGCTCGTATCTGCTTGATTATTGATTTCGTTAAAGGTCATCCAGTATTTTACTTTATCTTTATAACGTTTCATGACTGTCTCAGAAAATTTCACAAAAAAATCAATACATTTCCGGTTTCTAAAACCCCCATATTTTTTCACAAGATGATAAGGCAATTCAAAATGAGATAGGGTAATAACAGGTTCGATATGATATTTTAATAATTCATCAAACAAATCATCGTAAAATTGCAAGCCTTCTTCATTTGGCTCATCATCGTCCCCGTTTGGAAAAATTCTTGTCCAAGCAATAGAAGTACGGAAACATTTAAACCCCATTTCTGCGAACAGTTTAATATCTTTTTTATAACGGGAATAGAAGTCGATTGCTTCATGGTTAGGATAATAGTAACCTCCTAATACACCATCCGTAATTTGCCGTGGAACACCATGTCTTCCTGCAGTCATTACATCAGCAACACTTACACCTTTTCCGCCTTTATTCCAGCCGCCTTCAAGCTGGTGGGCTGCTACTGCTCCGCCCCATAAAAAGTTTTCCGGTAAAACGCCTTTTGACATTGTAAACCCTCCATCATTTATCTTATTTGGTTTCCTGAACGAGAAAAGTTAAATAAGAAGGCGATTTTCCTATGAAGAACCGCCTTCTTTCATTCACCCGCAGTGCAACATCGTTTTCATAGGATATTTCTACATCTTATTTTTCTATTTCAAGATGAGGATCAGAGTACAGATTCTCCGCCTTTTTCTTGCTCAACTAACTTCTTATCATATATTCTGATGAACGGAAGATATATGATAAACGCGACCACACCACAAATGAGTGAGACAACTGGCGCCATAATGCTCCCACCTGTTCCAATGAAAGCCCCAATACCGATTGGCGTTGGCCATGGCACTTGTGCAATAAGTGGCGCAACAATGTGCAATTTAATTGCAAAATAACCAATTGTAGCTGTAGCCATAGGCGCTAAGAAAAACGGGATAGCCAGGTATGGATTATAAACAATTGGTAATCCAAACAATATTGGTTCATTAATATTAAAGATGCCAGGAGCAAGGGACGCTTTTCCTAGTATTCTCAATTGCTGTGACCGGGCCAAAAATGCAATAAAGATACATAATCCTAAAGTCGACCCGGAACCGCCCATAATGACAAATGAATTTTGGAACTCGCCGGCGAATGGAATATTTGCCCCATGAATATTGGCTTCCATATTTGCCAAAGTAATTGGCGTCAGGAAGGCTCCGATAATATTCGCCCCGTGAATACCTACGATCCAGAGTGCATGGATTAAGAAGTAAATCACCATCAATCCCAGCCAGCTGCTTGCGATATTCGTAACAAAGCTAAATGGAACAGCGACAACTTTAAATATATCTGTACCTAAAGCTACAAAAATACCATTGATGATTAAGATCACAAAAGCGACTAAAAATGCAGGGATTAAAGCTGTGAACGATCTGGATACCCCTTCCGGAACAGCTTCCGGCATTTTAATCACCCAATTTTGTTTTACACATAACCGGTACAACTGTACAGCAATAACAGAAACAATAATGGCCGTAAATATACCTGAAGAACCTAAACGGCTTACACCACTGTCACCCATTTCCCAACCGAAAATAATATGGGTGGTGTCATTCATTTTTTGTACAAGTGACATTTTTCCACCACCTGAAACCAATTCCGGAATCGTCATGAAGAAAGCAAACATGGATAATAAAGCCCCGTTTAGCGGGTTTACATTTATCCCTTCTTCTTCAGCGTATATTTTTGTATACTCATAACCAATAACAAGGTTGAAATATAATGCTAAAATTCCCATTGTTGCTTTATTAGCCAGCATATACAAGTCACTAATTCTAAAGAAAGTATTATCGAAAAAACCTTGCAAAAATGTTAAAGTCTGCGGCAATACGTTCAACACCAGGAACATTGACCCTACTATTGTAAATGGTATTGAAGCCATCCCGGCTGCCATTACCGCCCGGACAAAACGAAAAGATGCAATTTTCCCCATAGGACCCATTAGATACTTTTCAAGAAAAGTAAATGCCTTATTTTGTTCTGACATAAAGACCCCTCTTTTCTATTATTAACGAATCGCTTTTTCATATTCTTTGATGCGTTGAAAATGCTTATCTTCATCATGTTTAATTTGGTATAACCGATAAAGGATGAAAACGCTTAAAAATATCCCGGCAATCAAAACAGCTAAAATTAATCCTTTTGACTTGTTTTGATTGATTAAAAATGGATATAAATGAGCGAAAGATGAAGAAAAACAACTTGGCAACAGCAAAATTACATTTGCAATGAGCAAAGTCATAAAGCAAAACTTTGTGTATCTTGCATGATTTGTCGGGCTGCTGTAAATCTTTACTTGTTCCGCAACGCTCAATATGACAACGATGATCAACGCTAATGGAAGAAGGTATAGTGGCGAATGACTCATGACCAATGAAATCAGCCAATATACATTTGTAAAAAAGAATATTGCGGTAACATATCTGACAAGCAAATACCGGTTATAGTACATCGATTTAAGCATCTGGTTTTTTTGATTTTTTTCAAATAATGCTTTTTCTACGTCATTCATAAAAATCCCTCATTTATTAAAAATCTGGCTCCCCGCTATTTGTGATAACTTAAGCTATCATCCATTACCTCCAATCCAAAAGACTTCTTAACGGGTATCTTGCTGATGACCACCTTCCTTCCGTCTATTTATAAAATTTGGCATTGCCTGATGAATATATTGTAAATAGCGAAGACCCACATTTTAATTACATAAACAAATCAATCATTTGGCAGCTCTTGCAGTATTAAGTTCCCTAATTTTTCAACACCCATTGGAATCGGAATATAGGCTTGCGGCGGAATATTTACAACTGGCTTTCCTACACGTTCACCGGCTTCCTTAAGCTTTTGAAAATACATCTTTGTTTGTGGGCTGACTAAATATAAATCAAAGCCCCCTTTTTCAATCATCTTATTGCCTTCATTTGCTGAAACGGCATCCACTTCAATCTCCTTGCCTATTGATTTAAAAAATTCCGTTGTCTTCTTCGCCATTAAAGAAGAGGACATGCCTGCTGCACAAATAATTAATGCTTTTTTCATAATAAATGCCTCCAATTGGTTTTTTTGTTATTTAAACTTGCTTATCAATAAATGAAAGAGTTCCATTGCTTTTAATGGCCCGCTTGTGCCGCCAATCATACATTTTTCAAACAGCAAGCTTGGCAATTTGTTAGCACTTTCGGCATTCAAGTTCATTTGTTTTTTTATAAAGTTCAATGATTTCTTTTGCCAGGTCAATCACTGTCATGGCATTCATTAAATGATCCTGTGCGTGTATAAGCAATATACTGATTTCTAATTTTTCCCCGCTTGCTTCCCCCTTTATAAGGTTTGTTTGAAAACGATGAGCGATTGTCATGGCTTCATTGGCTTCTTCAATTTTTTGCTCAGCTAATGCAAACTCGCCTGCTTTCGCATGATTGATGGACTCCGCAGCTAAGCTTCGGGCATTTCCGCCATTTAGGATAATTTGAAAGCTGATTTCTTCTATGTTCAACGTCATCACCCTTAACTTGAAAATTGTGTTTTTTATCCTTTTTGTTGCATAATACAAAGAATTGGTCCTTGCTGTTGAAACACAAATCGTAAATCAATCTGGATGTATCCTTAATCACTGCTTGATGCTTCTTTTTATCAGCTGCTTACCTTAACTCCATATTAATATGGAAACGGTTTCACTTTAACCCAAACTCTTTCCTTAGCGCAACGGAAATCATTACTGGAAAAAATAAAGCAACGGAAAAATGGAATCAGGATCATTTTTCCGCTTTCTCCCCATTAACATGACTGCCGCTATTTCAATAAAACATGGCATCAAGCTTTTAAGTATACCTTTTTGTTTATCGCATTTGCCAATACTGCGGTAAGCAAAAGGCTGTTTGCAGAGGTTTTAGATTTTAAGAACCTGGCATTAAAAGTGCAATTGGAAAGATTTTCTGTACCGAATGCTTTCATTTCCCGATTAACGGCTGTAAGAGCGGGTAATGATATAGTACAAACACCAAAAGGAGGGACCGTTATGGAACATGCAAAAGCGTTAGTGGTGAAATTTATTATGGTCGCAGTTGTGTTGGGCATCATTTTATCCGCCATCTTCAACATGCCGTTTGGCGATATGATCGCCACCAGTGTAGTGCTGACCATTCTTGCATATGTCCTGGGAGATTTGATGATTTTCAAGCGGGAAAATGAACGCGAGGAAGATACGCAAAGAAATATCATGGCGACTGTCGCGGACTTTGTTCTGGCGTACCTTGTTGTGTGGCTGATGGGACGATCACTCGCCCCGGACATGGACAATCTGTTATGGGCGGCGCTGGCTTCAAGCATCGTAATTGCAGCCGGCGAATGGTTCTTCCATAAATATTTGCACCATCTTTTCCATCACACGCCTGACCGTGAATATACCGGATACGGCGGTGACTGATTGAAAAAACGGCAGCTGATGAGCTGCCGTTTTTTCGTATTCCTATAAAAACTTACCATTCATCAATCAATCATCCAATTGTGCAAGCATCAAGTTTTTCAATCGCTGTGCACTTCTTCGGGCCAAGCAAAACTTTTATTTCCCTCACCTTACCGTAACCATTCTTGTTTTGCTTTTGTTTCCGGCTCTGTCTTTCGCGAAAATGGAAAGCTTCGTGCCTTTTTTCTGTTTGCTGATTCTTACACTGTATGCGCCTTTGGCATTTACTGTGGCTTTGCCGATCTGTTTGCTGCCGCGGTATACATAGACAACTGCTGATTTTTCCGCTTTACCCACAACATGCGTGGACTTCGTTGTGACATTGCCGGCAGTCGGCATGCCTGGTGCCGTTTTGTCTTTTACTATAACTTTTACTTTGCTGCTTTTTAAACCGGCCTCTGTATAAACATAGAGGACGGTTCCGGCTTTTTGCTTTGAAACCGGGACTTTAAAATATCCTTTCCCGTCCGCTGTGCCGCGGGCAAGTATTTTTCCGTTCTTCATAATGGCTACTTCGATCCCCGGGTCGGAGCTGCCGGAAATGGATGTGCTATTATCGCCGACAGTCCATACTTTCGGTGTTTTCGGTTGCTGCGCCTTGCCGCCGATACTTCCCGACAAGAGCGTATATGTCATATCCCGTCCTTTTCCAGACGGAACGGAAAAGCGGCTTGCTGAAGACAGCTTTTTCACAACCGCCCCGCCGCCTTTTAGCTTCAATGAACTGCCGTTGTAAGTTTTAATTCGGAGCGGCTTGAACGCGGCATCCCCTTTAAACCCGTATAATCCGTTTGTCTGCTTTAAGACGAGCGCGGCCCGGAAATCGGTCATAAACTGCCCGAAAGTCAGGTTCGGGTCAATGTATTTTCGGATCACATCCTCGATAGCTTTTTCATTTGTATTCGGATCGTCCATGATTTTTTTGAAAATGGCATCGCCTTGTCCGCATTGAATTTTCAAATACTCCATGAACAAATAGGACAAGGAATAATTGGCAAGCACATCCCCGTTACTATCCCAGTAGAGAAGCGAGTGGCCGTTTGGGATTGAAGCATCGTTGTTATAATCATCAATCCGATCGGAAAGCGGCTTTCCGGTATAAATTTGCTCTGCGGCCATGGACATCCCTTCGTCAATCCATGTATCAAACGTATCCCAATGGTGCTGGACGAACACTTTCTGGTTAAAAGAGATCATATGCTGAAACTCATGGGCGAGTGTCGAATACGCTTCGGTTACATTTTTCGATGTTCCGGTGCCCATCAGCGGGTATGTGTCAATATAAAAGATTTCCGACTTGTTGGAAGTGTCGGCATCAAAAAGGTCAAGCGGGTAAAAATAGCCAGCTACATATCCGCCTGAGCCATCAAACCCGTCCTGGATATCATAACAAAGAATATTCACTTTCCCATTTCCATCAACATCGGACGGCATGCCGAAATATTTTGTATCGAGCGCATAAATACGGTTGTCAAATTCTTTTCCAAGCTGGGCAGCCTGGGCGTCGTTCAGCTGGTTATTGTATACCCAGACATCCGCATGCGGACCGCTGTATAAAAGCTTAGCACTTATTTGATAATCTTTATTGCTGGCAAGATTGGACACCCAGAATTTTTTCGTATCTCCCACCCGGGGAAGACGGGCCCTTTTCGTATCCATGCGAACGGAATACTTCCGAAGGCTTAAATATTTTAATAGATCAAATGGCTTCTGGTAATCAATCCGGTAAACGTTGCTCTTTAACTTTTGACGGAGCGCTGCCAGGTTCACAACCTTGAAGGTGCCAGTCGGCTCTGTCGAAAGGCTTGAGGCAGACTCGTTGCTGACAAGTTTATAATAATCCTGAGCCGACGCGCTTCCGCCTGCACCGAATACCCCGGCCGGCAGTATAAACAATAGCGATAGTATAATAGGCAAGGATAATGCCCGTCTGAACATTCTCAATGAAATTCCTCCTGCACCTTTGTCCGGGCAACCCGGCAATTTTAAAAAGTTGCTTCTTTCATTCTAGCACAGCAGGCCGAATTTTGGCTGTCCGGTTCAGGAAAAAGAAGAGCGGAGTTTTTTAACCGTCCTTGTTCCCATTTGCTTGGCTGTTTCATCCTGCTGAGCGGATTCTTTTGCAACAGCAGGGGCCGTACCGCTTTTTGAAAAGACGTTTTTTGTGCAACCTTTGGGAGAATTTCTTAAGGGCCGCCCTGCACACTTTGGGGGCATGTCTGTTAAAGCAGCGGGAAATTTTTCATATTCCCGCTGGATGGTGGAGTTTTCGGCCGCGGCTGTAGCCCTGGCGCTACTGTTTCCATTTCATTTACAAAAGTCCTGTCATATGGTTCGGCTTTGTTTAACCAAGAGGATTATTTTCTAAAACGATTGTCCTGCCTCTGTTGCACTGCCCGCCTCCTCTCCCTGTTTCTCTCTTTTCAACAAAAAAGTACCCTTTTTTCTATTCAGCCGCTATATAAGGAGTGAAAGGGGGTGAGCGGGAATGGCACAAGTCCATTTAACAAGTTCCCGCATTTCATTAATCTTTGATAACGGGGTGAATGAAAATGGAAAACCGGTAACCAAAGCGAAGTCGTTCGCCAATGTGGCTGCCTCTGC
Organism: Weizmannia sp. CD-2023; assembly: GCF_036225245.1. Classification (NCBI taxonomy): domain Bacteria; kingdom Bacillati; phylum Bacillota; class Bacilli; order Caryophanales; family Bacillaceae; genus Heyndrickxia; species Weizmannia sp. CD-2023. The sequence continues at coordinate 12,076 of NZ_JARTJQ010000107.1, read as the reverse complement.
AACACCCGATGCGATCCGGCAATTTGCAGACGCATATGCTTCACTGCAGCAAAAAGCGCTGGTCCGTGTAACACGCACTGACTTGAACGATATCAGTGAGTGAAATAAAAAAAGGGGGAATGGATAGATGAAAACTTTGGAACTTCAGTTTTTAACGCAGGATAACAAAACAGTGAGGGTTGCAGTCGATGAGCCGGCAGAGCCCATCGATACGGTGAAAGTGAAAAACGCCATGGCTCAGATGCTCGGCTCAGGCGTGCTGGTCAGCTCATCCGGCACGGCGCTCTCCAGCATGAAAGGTGCACGTCTTATTGAGCAAAACATTACTGAATATACACTGGCGTAATCTTTTGCCCCCGGTTCCCGTTTTCGGAACGGGGGCTCTTGATTTTAAAGGGGGAGAGGAGAAATGCATGAAATGGTGTCGCTCATCAGTGAAGTCGGGTTTCCGGTCGCTGTCACCGTCTTTTTGCTGTACCGGATTGAGGCCAAGCTTGATGCGGTGATTGAATCGATCCAAAACCTGCCGGAACGGATGAAGGGGATCTGAAAGGGAGGGGCTTATGTGCAAGCCCCTCCCTTTTTCCGGATGGATCATTTCCCGGTCCGGTCGTTATTCATTTGTTTAGTCACATACCTGCAATTGCTCCATTTCCGCAAAATCCACGCTGCAAAGGATATATTTCGACGAAGGCAGCCCACCAAGCCTGCATTTCACTTCTTCACTCATCTTCCGGTAACGCTCAGCCGCGGGCTCCCGGCTCAGACCGATTATTTTTATACAGGCTTCGCTTTCTTTAAGTTTGTAAAATGCGCCGGCAAACTGCTTCTGTTACTTCTTCTGTTGTTGCCGTTCCGCCGATGTCCGAGGCTTTGATGCCTTTTTCAATCGTCCATTCGATTGCATCCATTATCGTTTCACCCATTTCTGTTTCGCCAAAATAATCGAGCATCATTTTAGCTGTCCAAATTTGGCCTATTGGGTTGGCAATGCCTTTTCCTGCAATATCCGGCGCCGAGCCGTGGACAGGTTCAAACATGGAAGGATATTTCCCGTCCAAATTGATGTTCGCGGACGGCGCAATGCCGATACTGCCCATAATCGCGCCGCCAATATCTGTTAAAAATATCCCCGAATAAATTGCTCGCAACAATGACATCAAAAGTCTCCGGCTTCATCACCAGAAAAGCAGACAGCGCATCAATATGCATGCTGTTTACAGCCACATCCGGATAGCCAGCCTTTACCTGGCTGAACACCTCGTCCCAAAAAGGCATTGTGTGGAAAATGCCGTTTGATTTCGTTGCACTGGTCAGGCGTCGGCTGCGTTTTTGCGCCAGTTCAAACGCATATCGCATCGCCCGCTCTGTTCCTTTTCTTGTAAAAATTGCATTCTGGATCGCAATTTCGTCTTCACTGCGATGAATTCTGCCGCCAACCTCGCTGTACTCCCCTTCACTGTTTTCACGCACGACAATGAAATCAAAATCTTTCGGGTCCCTTAACGGGGACTGCAGCCCTTTGAAATACTTTGCAGTCCGGATATTCAGCACCTGTTCGAAGCCGCGCCGGATTTTCAGCAAAAGGCCCCAAAGCGACACATGATCCGGCACAAGCCTTGGATTGCCGACTGCCCCGAGAAAAATAGCCTCATAATCTTTTAAAATCTCAAGCCCGTTATCCGGCATCATTTTTCCCTGATCAAGATAATAATCACAGCCCCACGGGAACGCCGTGAACTCGAACCGGATTCCGCCATGCCGTTCCGCTGCTGCATGCAATACACGGATGGCAGCCGGCACCACCTCTTTTCCAATCCCGTCGCCCGAGATCGCCGCGATATGGTATGTTTTCATTCTAATCCCCTCCGTTAAAGCGCTCCCAATTATATTCATTTTACCATAAGCATGAAAATGAAATGCTTTATCATCCCTTAAAATCAAGATTCTTATTCCGTTGCTGCCCCCGCTGCGCCAAGCGGGTAATGATAAACAACATACGATCAACATGGTGATTTTCAGAAGATGAATGAACGGCATATCGCTTTAACCTAATGTGCCAAGCCATTGTATGGGGAAAGGTAAAAAATATAGGCAATGAGAAAACAGCTCATTGCCTTTTGATTGGCTAATTTGTACGCGAACAGATCGGGCACGCCCTCCGAATTTTTTTCGCTGGCGTTCGAGATACTTGTCACTGCTGTTTGATCACTGACTTTTTCAGCGAATGGCCGCGGGCACGCCGCTCATTCCTATTTGCATCAAATTTTTCCGGTTAACGGCAGCGGGCAGCAAACGGGCACTGCTGCCGCTATTCTCCCTTCGATTCTGCATTCCCCGGCACGCCTGTTTTCAACATTGGAAAAACAAAGCACAGCCCGATAATGAAAAACAACGCAGCAAGTTCGAAAACAGCCGTGATCGAAAACCATTCCTTCAATGCCCCCGCAAGGCTCATGGTCACCACCATGGAGCCAGTGAAAAGCGGGCTCAAAATGCCGTTCACCCTGCCAATAAAATCGGATTCCGTATTTTGCAGGATCAGCGTGTTAATGCCGATCTGGATGCTCGGCATGAAAAAGCCCGAAACGAGTTCGGCGGCGAGTGTCAACCAAAGCGAAGTCGAAGCACCGATTACCGCAAGCCCAATGGCATTTGCAAGCATACCGGTGAACAGCATTTTTTGCGGTGAAGCAGATTTTGAAAAGGCCATGGAAAAAGCCCCGCCTGTAATCATCCCAATGCCATTCACCATCACAAGCCATTGCAGGTTCTCTTTCGGCAGGCCGAGACGGTCCGTTACGAGAAAAATATTCATCGGCTGGATAAAACCGACGCCAAGCCCGGCCGCCAGAAAACCAAGTCCCAGCAGTCGCAATTCCTTTTTAGACAAAACATAGCGAATCCCGCTCTTCATTTCCTGGAAAATATTCGACACTTTTTCCTTCTTTTTCATGGCCTGGTCTTTCGGGATAAATGACAAACTCGCGGCGGAAAACAGGAAAGCGAGACCGGTTATCAAAATAGAATAATCGATTCCAAACCTTTCATAGGCAAACGTGCCGACCACCGGGCCAAGAATCATAAAAACAGCAAAAATGGTCTGGTAAACGGCCATTGCCTGCTGGATCAGGCGTTCCTCAAGATGCATTTTAAACAGTTTCATCCCGGACGGTTGCGAAAACTGCGACAAAATCGAGGAAATCAGTGTTGCAAAAAAGACGGACTGCCACGAGCCAAAAACAAGCGCGCCGATGACGCCAAAAATGGACACGGCACTCAGCAAATCACACCAAACCATTGTTTTCTTCGGCTGCCAGCGGTCCGCAAATGTGCCGCCGATAAAACTAAAAATGAAAATGGGCAGGAACTCCGCCACTGAAATCATGGAAACGGCAAACGGGTCGCCGTTTGTTTTTTCTGTCACAAACAACAGGACGGCAAAATTCCGCACCCATATGCCCACCTGCAAAAACAACGCGGATACAAATACCATCCGGACAAACCGATTTCTCAAAAGCTCTCCCACAAGCGCCCCCCTCTGGTCAAATCTGTCTCATATCGTGCCATTATCATACCGAAATTGAAAGCCTTAAGCAATACAGAAGCACCCGTGTAAAACAGAGTGCGAAAAAATGCATGCAAACTTGGGAAACGGAAGCCCGCAGGCAAAAGGTGAAAAAAATCGGCGCATTTGGCCGCGTGCTCCTTTTTTCCTTCGTCCAGTCCCTTCTCATGCCTGCACTCAAAACAGACATCTATTCTGCTTCGCCCGGGCCTGGCATTTTCATGTCTCCATACGTGCCTCTCCTCTTTTTCGTTCCCTCACGCGTCCCAATCCAAACCGTTTTTCTTGCGGCCATTTTCGCTACATTTCATTCACGCCCAATTCCTCTTCTTTTCCCCATAAATAACAAGAGAAAGGCCGGACCATTGCATAAACGAAAAATCCCCGTTAACAATTTGGAAAAACCATGATATGATAGCGATTAGATTAAATAAAAAATTCAAAGAAAAGGGTCGAAAAAATGAAGAAGAAAATATTCATCACACTCGGGATTCTCTTAGCGATCATCGTGATCGGGGGCGGAGGGTTCGCCTATTACGTCTACCATTCTGTCCAAAATGCCGCAGATAAAATGTATGACAGCAAATCCGTGAAACCATCCGAGAAAAACACTGAAAAAATCAAAAGTGAAAAACCAATTTCCATTCTTTTACTCGGCGTAGATGAGCGGGCCGGAGATGTAGGAAGATCCGATACGCTCATTATTCTTACACTGAACCCGCAAAAGAAAGCCATGCAGATGATCTCCATTCCGCGTGACACGAGGACAGAAATCGTGGGCAAGGGAACATTGAATAAGATAAATGCAGCTTATGCTTACGGCGGGCCAAAAATGGCACTGGATACGGTAAACAAATTTGCTAATTTAAACCTTGACCAGTACATACGCTTGAATATGGAAGGATTGGCTGACCTTGTAGATGCTGTCGGCGGTGTAACCGTCTACAATAAAATCAGCTGGCATGACGAAGGGTATTATAAAAAAGGCTACTATTACGCCAAAGGAAACATTACATTGGATACCGGCAAAAAAGCGCTCGGTTATGTAAGAATGCGCCACCTTGATCCTCAAGGTGACTTTGGCCGTAACCAGCGCCAGCGTGACGTCATTATGGCCGTCATTAACAAAGCGGCGACCATCCAGTCTTTCTCGCGTTATCAGGAAATCCTGGCTGCGATCCAGAACAATGTCAAAACAAACCTGACACTTGATGATATGAAAAACATCGCGATGAACTACCGCGACTGCCGCCAAAATACGACAGACTATGAAGTTAAAGGCAACAGTACAACCATTGATGGCATTTACTACCTCAATGTCAGCCAGGCAGAACGCGACAAGGTCCACAACATGGTGACCAATATGGAACAATAAAGACAGGCAGGCCCCGTTGTCCGGAGCCTGCCCTTTTCAATTTTTATTTTTGCTTTTCCTGCGGTTTTACCGGAGATCTTTCCGGCTCTATGTCTTTATGATGATGCTGTTTTTCCTGTTGTTCCGGCGAGTCGCCTTTTTTGTCCTTGTTGTAATCCATTTGGTGCCCTCCTCCCGGTTGGATTGATGTTCCTTAGCATCAATGCCTGTCTATTGTAAAAATACCCGGTAACTGCATATGCTAAACAAAGTGGAAAGGCTGCCCGCTTTGGCGGAACAAAAAATGTCTATTCGGAAAAAGCGAAGGCAATGGATCCCGATAGCTGCAACGGATAACCAGGGGCTTAGATGGAAGGTGATCCGGCCACCGCTTTTGTTTTTTACCAGCTTTCCATTCAAACGGGAGCAAAGGCAATATAACCTGTTACCTACCGCAGATTCGTGCCGGCACCTGCCCCCGGCCGGAGCGAAGGTAACCTGCACTTACAAAAGCTACCGTGGAAAACGGAACGCTCAAAACAGCCTGAACAAAACCCATATTACAAAAGCCCATACCGGAATGGACAAGCCAATGCCAATCAGACAGCCTTTCGCAAAATCTCCGTCTTTTCCATTCATCTCTTCATTTTCCTTTTTAAGTAATAGGATGCATTCGCCTCGTAAATATTTTGGCGAATAGGATGAACATTATTATAACAACCCATCTCCTTAAACCAAGTAAGTATTGACAGGAACGTACGTTTGTTTATATAATGAAAACAGGTGATCCGTATGCCGCAAATCTTAACCGAGGAAGAAGAAAAGCTGATCGAGGCATTTATCCTCCTGCCGCTTGCCAAAAGGACGCTGGAACGGGACCAGAGAGCGATCCGGGCAAGCCTGTTAAAATTTAAAGAGCCTTATCTTTTTGCGACGGACCAAATGCTCTTGCAAATTTCATCCTGCCTCGCTCAGGTCAAACGGGAAGCCGGCAGAAAAAAGATGCGCTTTTACAAACAGAACGACCTTTCCTATACCGTGTTTGTGCGCGGCTGGCGGTTTGAAAAGAATTACCACCCGCAAATAGCAGCGGAGTGGGTTAAAAACCGAATCACCAGTTTCTTCCTCCCGTTGCGCCTGCCTTTTGAAGACCGGTAAGGAGCTTGCGAAACTCAGCAGCTTCAAGGAACGCCGCCCGGGCCGTAAAGGGCGCCAAAACGCCTATTCATGAAACATTCCAGGGATACATGGGATTGAATACCGCTGATAAAACATTCCGGCATACACGGGATATTGAAGACCGCCGGGTGATAAGGAGACGCCGCCCTCTTTTTAAAGAGCGTGAAAAAAAAATCCCAATATACGAATGACAAACAGCCAGGTAAGCTTGGAGAACCCGGGAGCCCGGAACTTTTACATGCCCGGAAATCCCTTTTGCAGTTCCTCCCCGTTAAGTGCTTGTTTTCTTCCACTTTTTAAAACTTTCTTCCAGACGGGAAAACCCTTTTTTCATTTCCTCATCACTGCAGTAGGCGAAACAAAGACGGATTTTTGTGTTTCGCCCCCGCTCAAGCGTAAAGGCATCACCCGGCACAAACACGGCGCCGTCCTGTGCCGCTTTTTTCATCCATTCCGTTACACCGCCTTTTTTGACATCGATCCAGTAAAACAGCCCGCCGGCCGGTTCAGCTCCTTCCCATTGCTCCGTCTCGTGCATATGCTGTAAAAACCGTTTTGTCCAGTCTTTCCGTTTTTCATAAAAGTGTTTTTGTTTTGCAAGAATCTGCGTCCAGTTTTCGGAAGAAATGAGTTTTCCCGCCAGCATCTGGTTCATGGGCGATGTGCAGGCGTCTGTTACCTGCTTAAACTGTTCGAGTTTTTTCAGAAAGGCCGGGTGCGCGAGAATAAAGCCGGTCCGCATCGCCGGCGCCATAACTTTTGAAAAACTGTACAGGTATATGGTTCTTTCTTTTAAGGGATCGAGTTCGAACAAGGAAGGAGGGCGGCCGTGAAACAGCAGATCACGGTACGGATCATCTTCTATAATGATAAAATCATACTGGTAAGCGAGTTCAATGAGTTTTTTCCGTTTTTCGAGAGAGGTGGTGACGCCGGTTGGGTTTTGAGCATTCGGAATAATATAAAGCGCTTTCAATCTTCTTGTTTGCAATGTTTTTTCAAGAAAATCGACATCCAAACCGTCTTGTTCAAGCGGAATGCCGACCGCCTTGAGCCAGTACTGGTGCACCGCCGAAAAGGCAATGGAATACGTGTACATTTCCATTGCAAAACCGTCCCCTTCATCCAGCAGCATTCTGCAGACAAGGTCAACCCCCTGTGTATTGCCGTTTGTCGCCATGATATAGCTTTCCGGAATATTTTCCGTTTTAGAGATAACATCCACATACGGCCCAAACCCTTTTGCACTGCAATACTCATACAGGCGTGCCGGGTCTGCCTCAAAGATTTCATTCATGATGCGCTGCAGTTCTTTTTTCGGGATCATGCCGCCATTTGGCATGCCGACGCTGAAAAATACCGGATCCCGAACAGCCGGCTCGATGCTGTCCATATACACATCAATCGCATTTTCTTTAATCTTGCCGCTCAACGCTGAAAACATTTGCTTCATCGCCGCCGCACCCCGCTTTCCATTTGCTGAAAAATTGCCTATACCCTATGTATATGGGGAAGCGCGGAGGAAAGTGACACAAAAAATAAAGCATGAAATCGGACAAGAAGACAAGGTAGCAATAGTATATCCAGGCCGCATGCCCTTGTCATCCACCCGGAACATCAGCCGAGAAATTCACACCACCTCATGTTTCCAGCTGTTGTGCTTCGGTATTATCCTGTCATCGAAAGCCCGAAGTCGTACGAATCGGCGCAATACAAAAGCCTGTTCTGCTTGAAAAATCTTTCAAAGCGGAACAGGCTTTAAATTTCCTCTCATTCTCAGGTGCCAATATCAAGGGAGCCGGACTACCCCAAAACAGATCCCCTGCTGAAGATAAGGGCCGGATTTGCGTTCATGAAAACAGATTGGTTAACGCAGAAAATCCTTTAGACTGTTTTCCACAAACTGCAAATGGTCGATCATGGCCTTGCGCGCTTTTTCGCTGTCCTTTTCTTCGATGGCTACCCTGATTCTTTCATGTTGCTCATACAAGGCGCCCAATGTGGAAGGATCAGAAAAAAGAAGCATTCTGCGCGTTTCTTTCATTGCATCCTCCATCGTCTCGGCAACCTGGTTCATCAGCCCGGCAAGAATCGGATTTTGTACAGCCTGGACAATGGCAAGATGGAAGGCAAGATCTGCTTTTTCACCGAGTTCTTCGTTCCCCGTCGCCCGCTTCATATCTGCGAGCGCCTGCCTTATCCTTTCCAGATCAGCTTCGGTCCGTTTGACAGCGGCCGTGGCGGCTGCTCCGGCTTCGAGAATCTTCCGGACTTCAAGCAGATTTGCCACATCTTCCTGATTCATCAGGACTGCCTGCGAAATGGGATACGAAATCCCGCTCGCATCAAAGTTACGGACAAATGTTCCCTCTCCCTGTTTTAGCTCAATATAGCCGAGCGCCCTTAGTGACGTTAACGCTTCTCTTATAGCCGATCTCCCCACGGAAAACTTTTCTGCCAAAAGTGGCACCGGATCAAGCTTATCCCCGGGCTTAAGCTCCCCGTTTTGGATCATCTCTATCAATTCATTTGCCACTTGTTCATAAATTTTTGCAGGTTTAATTTTTTTATATTTCATGTTTTCTCCTCTTATCCCTTTTCTATATTTTATGAATAACAGCAATCCGGAAAAATAGCAAACAAAAATTTTAAAAAAAGAGTTGTTTTTTCTTTTTATTATACTTATACTTTTTAACGTGTAAACCTTATCATCTGATGACTATTTCATCTAATGACCTTAAAAATTGCAATTGGGATGGATTGGAGAAAATTTTTCAAAAAGGAGTGGAGATTGTTGGAGTACGTACAAAATTTTATTCCGCTTAAGGGGCATTTGTTTTTATCCGCACTGATTGCTGCCTTTCCGATTCTGTTTTTCTTCTGGGCACTCGCCATTAAAAAAATGGCGGCACATCTTGCAAGCCTTGCCACGCTGGTGATTGCGCTGCTGATTTCTGTAATCGTTTACAGAATGCCGGCCGTACTGCCGGTTATGTCAGCTACCCAGGGGATTGTGTATGGGATTCTGCCGATTGCCTGGATCATTATCAATTCTGTGTTTTTATATAAATTGACGGTCAAAACCGGCCAGTTTGATGTGATCCGCAACTCGGTCGTATCGATCACGGAAGACAGGAGATTGCAAGCTTTATTGATTGCGTTTTCATTCGGCGCTTTTTTGGAAGGTTGTGCCGGGTTTGGCGCGCCGGTTGCGATTACCGCTGCCCTGCTTGTCGGGCTCGGATTCAATCCGCTTTATGCAGCCGGCATCTGCTTATTGGCCAACACTGCACCGGTAGCATTTGGCGCAATCGGGTCCCCTGTAATTGCGATGGCAGGGCCGACCGGTGTTTCTGCACTGGAAATTTCAAAAATGATCGGGCGACAATTGCCGCTTATTTCCATGTTCATTCCGCTTTATCTCATCATTGTCATGGCGGGCTTTAAAAAAGCAATGGAAGTGCTGCCGGCGCTTATTGTATCAGGCTTGTCCTTTGCCTTGACGCAGTTCTTTGCTTCCAATTTTCTGGGGCCGGAACTGCCGGACGTTTTATCAGCACTCGTATCTTTGGTTGTCCTTGCCGTCTTCCTAAAATTTTGGAAGCCAAAAAACATATTCTATTTTGAGCATGAAGAGGCTGCCGCCGCGCTCGAAACGCCGCCTGTTTCCAATACAGGCAGGCAAATTGCGAAAGCATGGTCGCCATTTATTGTCCTGACGGTTTTGATCACCATCTGGGGCATCCCGCAGATCAAACTTGCGCTCACCGGGCAGTATGCCGGAGCGAACCCGGTTTTAAAGGCTCTAAACCCGATCGGCGGGGCGGCTTCGTTCAGCGGGAATGTGCCATTTTTAAACAATCATATTATCAATGGCTCGCACACCCCGATTGCGGCCATGTATAAGCTGGATCTGCTTGGCACTGCAGGCACAGCGATTTTTATCGCAGCCATTGTCACGAAGTTTCTTTTAAAAATTACATGGAAAGCCTGGTTTGCCGCATTCTTTGAAACGTTAAAAGAATTGAAGTTTCCGATTCTTACCATTTTGTTCATTGTCGGCTTTGCGTATGTCATGAATGCTTCCGGCATGATTACTACATTGGCATTGGCGCTCGCCAAAACAGCCGCTTTGTTCCCGTTTTTCTCGCCGGTACTCGGCTGGCTCGGCGTTTTCATTACCGGATCGGACACCTCGTCCAATGTTTTGTTTGGCACGCTCCAGCAAGTTTCAGCTCAGTCTGTCGGCATGAACCCGCTGCTTGCCATTGCGGCCAATTCATCCGGGGGTGTCACGGGAAAAATGATTTCTCCGCAGTCGATTGCCGTTGCCTGCGCTGCAACCGGGCTGATTGGCAGGGAAGCACAACTGCTGAGATTCACAGTCAAGCACAGTATGTTTTTGCTTTTCATCATTTGCCTGCTCACCTTCCTGCAATCCAACATCCTTTCCTGGATGGTGCCTTAATCAGGAACCCCGCTGCGGACATTTCGCGGCGGGGTGTTTTGTCTTCGGTCACAGGATTCCGGCAAGCAATTGAAGGCGCTTCCCAAATGGCAGATAGCCAGATTTTGTGTTCGATTGCAGGATTCCAGGCAGCCAGTGGGATTATGACTCGGTGGAAAACCCGTGGCGGGACGTTTTGATGAAGCTCTGTAGCGAACGGGCGGTTTTGCACGCGTATGACGGCCGATGTTTAGAAACTTTTTCGCGCGGGTATTCAAATGACAACACGAAACGAAAGGAGCATGGCCGATGCCACATACAGGTGAAACACCGGGAAAAGGCGAGTATAAATGCAAAAACTGCGGGGAACAGATTACGCTCGATGAAGATAAGGACAGGCTCCCTCCATGCCCGAACTGCCACGAAACGGAGTATACGAAAGCGTGAGAAAAACGTCATCCTATTGGATGGCGTTTTTCTTTATTTAGATATAAGTGAAATTAGAAATTTACATCTTTACGGACAGTCGGTTCATGTTCGTTTCCTTTCTTGTCTTAGTCCATCCGCATACGTTTCATCATGCCGTCCTTCTGTTTCAAAGCCATCAGCCCTTACTCCTTTTCCAACTTCTCCTTTATTTCAAGGACCTTTTTTTCGGAAAGGCCTGTTGCCTTTTTGATAAAATCAAGGGATGCCCCAAGTTTAATGAGGTTTCGGGTGATTTCTATTTTTCCTTCTTGTCTTCCTTCTCGTTTACCTTCTTGTAGTCCTTCTTTTCTCCCTTCTTCTCTTCCTTCTTTTCTCCCTTCTTCTCTTGCTTCTTGTTTTAGTTCATCTTCATACGTGATCATCGTGCCGCCCTCCTATTTCAAAGCCATCAGACCTTATTCCTTTTCCAGCTTCTCTTTTATTTCAAGGACCTTTTTTTCAGAAAAGCCTGTTGCCTTTTTGATAAAATCAAGGGATGCCCCAAGTTTAATGAGGTTTCGGGTGATTTCTATTTTTCCTTCTTTTCTCCCTTCCTCTCTTGCTTCTTGTTTTAGTTCATCTTCATACGTTATCATCATGCCGCCCTCCCAATTTTTGATTTCCTGGTTAAATTCCTTTTGGTAATGACTTTCGAGTTTTATCATGTGGTCCATGAAAATGAAAAGTGTCAGTAAATCCTTTTTATCGAGCTGTAAGCGATCTTTCATAGCGGTTAAAACCCGAAGCAACTGCTTTTTCAATTCTAATTTGGTTGGCTGTGCAGCTGTTTTTCCATACAGGGCTTTTTTTGCCGCAAGGATTACAAAAGCAAATGGATTAGTCGATTGCAACAATTCATTTTCATCTTGTTCCGCTATTTTATATACATTGTATTCATAACTCAATTTTGTCCCGAAAAAGTTGTATTCATAACGGGGTGGGGTATACGTTTCGGAGTAATCTTCGGTGTAAATCACAAGTGCAAATATCTTTTTATCATACGCGTCAAAAATCCGGTAGAAGTATTGAAACATTCTTTCCGCAAAACCAGTATCTTTCC
>NZ_JARTJQ010000106.1:0-8183 GCF_036225245.1 Weizmannia sp. CD-2023 | reverse complement strand
ATATATCCCCTGCCAAGCAAAAACCGGCAAACTTCCTCACTATCGCATTGAAAATCGATTAAAATAAAATTTGCCTGCGACGGGTAAAATGCAAGGCTGTTGCGGCGGCAAAACGCATAAAAGTGTTCGAGCCCCTGCCGGTTTTTGTCGCGGCAGCTCTGGATAAACGCCTGGTCCTCCAACGCCGCCTGGGCAGCCAGCTGGCCAAGGACATTGGTATTAAATGGCGGGCGCACCGGCTCGAGCTTTTGGATGATCGTTCGATCGGCAATCCCGTAGCCAACGCGTAAACCGGCAAGTCCGTAAATTTTCGAAAAAGTCCGGCTGACAATCAAATGATGATACCGGCGGAATAATGCCAGCGCCTGTTCGTAATCTTTTGCGACCACGTATTCGCTGTACGCTTCATCGATAAAAACGAGCACGTCTTCCGGCACGCGGTCAAGAAAAGCGGTCAACTCCTGTTCGGTCGTATACGTCCCCGTCGGATTGTTCGGGCTGCAAATCCAGACAACCGCCGTGTTTTCATCAATTTGCCCGAGCATCGCCTCCAGGTCATGCCGCCCGTCTTTTAAGGGTACTTCACGGACTTCGGCGCCCTCGATGATGGCATTATGTTTGTATTGGGAAAATGTCGGTGCGGCCATCACCGTATTTTTGCCTGGTTCGAGGAGTGACCTGGAAACGATTTGGATCAGTTCGTCCGTCCCGTTTGTAAAAATCAGTTCGGTTGGATCAACGCCGAGATGTGCGGCCATTTTCTGTCTCAGTTGTAAGGCGTGCCCGTCCGGATAACGGGTAAAAGCAGGCTGAAAGTTTTTCAAAGCCTCATCCACTTTCGGGGAATAGCCGAACGGATTTTCATTGGATGCCAGTTTCACGATTGAATCGAGCCTGTATTGTTTTTTCACTTCATCAATGGTCTTTCCGGGCACATACGCATGCAAATCCGTAATTTTTGTTCTCCATTTCATCATCTTTAGCGAGAGTCCCCTGCTTCCATGCAAGAGCGCAAGCCAGGGGGTGATCGCATTCTCTCCTTTCGGTTCGTGACACGTTAGCATTCTCTTATTTTGTTAAATCCGGACGAAGCACGGCTGCACGGCGCAAATACACATGTTTTATGTCCTCCTGCCCAATGTCCGTGTCGACATGGATCAGGATACGGATGCAGCGGACAAGGCTCCCTTCAACCGGAATTTCTTGCATATTCATAATCGGGACATACTTCCAGCCGCTGAATTGGCGCATGACTTTCGAAGGAAAAGCCGAACGGATATCAGCTGTTGCCGAAAACAAAAGGGAAGCGACGCGGTCCGGCTTGATCCCGTTTTTTTCGATCAAGGCATTCATCAGCTCAGAAGTAGCAGCAAGGACTTCGCTTTCGTGATCGCGCTCGACCGTCGTCGCTCCGCGTATTCCGCGTATCATGTATGCAAATCCCCCTTTTGCTGCAGCAGAAACAGACGGCTCAGCCGGTCTTTGTCCACTTCAGTCAGCACCGGTTTGCCGACAGACTCAAGCAGGACGAAGTGAATATTGCCGGCAATTGTTTTTTTATCGCGTTTCATATAAGCATAGATTTCGTCAAATGCTGCGCCAGCCGGAATTTTCCAATCATAGCCGAGCGTTTCGATCCAGCTGAGAAATTGCGGCAAATCAAATTGAAGGCCGGTCTGTTCCCTGCTGATCAAAAGCGCGTAGACGATACCGGTCATGACCGCTTCGCCATGGGTGATTTTCCCGAACCCGCCGTGCGCCTCAAGGGCATGCCCAAGCGTATGCCCGAAATTCAAAAAGGCACGCACACCCGTTTCTTTTTCATCTTTGCGGACAATATCTGCCTTTACTTTGATCCCTTTTTTCAACAAGTCCGGAAGATGCGGGGATAAAAGATGCCCGCCGTCCGGAATCTTTGTTTGCAATTCTTTAAGGAACTCCTTATCCGAAAGAAGCGCATGCTTTACAAGTTCGGCAAATCCGCTTAACAGCTGCTTTTTGGGGAGCGTGCGCAGGAAATCTGTGTCATACAATACAAATTCCGGCTGGTAAAAAGCGCCGACGAGGTTTTTTCCAAGCGGGTGATTGATCGCTACTTTGCCGCCGACCGAGCTGTCATGGGCCAAAATGGTTGTCGGGATTTGAATAAACGCAATGCCGCGCATATAGGTTGCCGCCACAAAACCGGCAAGATCGCCGACCGCGCCCCCGCCAAAGGCAAGAATGCATGATTTCCGGTCTAAATGATGTTCCACGGCAAACGTCAAAGCTTCCTGGTAGACTTCAAACGTTTTGGCATCTTCCCCGCCTGGCACGGTCAGTACACACTGTTCCGCGCTTTCCGGAAGCTGCGAAAGCAGTTTGTCCAAGTGAAGCGGCCGGACATTTTGATCTGTTATGACCATGCAGCGCGTATATTTGCGGACGAGCGGACCCAGCTCCTGGAGCGCGCCGCTTGCTATGTATACCGGGTACTGTTTTGTTTCTGTATCAATGATGATCGTTTCCATTTAAAACAACCTTCCGTATTCTCTTTGCTCCGCAACCGTTTTTTTCAGCACATCCATCCTGTCGCTGTAAAACTGGGCAGTGATCGCTTCCGCCAGCTCCCAGGCGACAACGGCCTCACAGACGACGCTCGCTGCCGGCACCGCACAGCTGTCGGAACGTTCGATGCTCGCTGCAAAAGGTTCCTTCGTTTCGATATCAACGCTTTGAAGCGGCTTATACAATGTCGGGATCGGCTTCATGACGCCTCTTACGACAATCGGCATGCCGGTTGTCATACCGCCTTCAAAGCCGCCGAGCCGGTTTGTTTTGCGCGTATAGCCCGTTTCTTCCGACCAGGCGATTTCATCATGGACTTCGCTCCCGGGCCGGTGTGCCATTTCAAAGCCAAGCCCGAATTCCACCCCTTTAAACGCATTGATGCTGATGATGGCGCGTGCCAGCTTTGCATCCAGCTTCCGGTCGTAATGAACATAACTGCCGACACCGGCCGGCATCCCGGTTGCGATCACTTCGACAATGCCGCCGATCGAGTCGCCGTTTTTCTTTGCCGTGTCGATCGCTTCCATCATTTTTTGCGCCGCCCCGTCATCCAAACAGCGTACCGGTGAACCGTCCGCTTTTTCCTGCAAGGAAGCAAGGGAATCATATGGCACCTTTTCCGCGCGTACACCCCCGATTTCAAGCACATGCGAGGCCACTTCAATGCCAAGCTCTTTCAGCAGTTTTTTCGCGACAGCCCCAGCGGCCACACGAACGGTGGTCTCGCGTGCGGAAGAGCGCTCGAGCACATTGCGCAAATCCCTGTGCCCGTATTTGATCCCGCCGGCAAGATCGGCATGCCCCGGGCGCGGACGGGTCACACGCCGTTTCACATCGT
Organism: Weizmannia sp. CD-2023; assembly: GCF_036225245.1. NCBI lineage: Bacteria > Bacillati > Bacillota > Bacilli > Caryophanales > Bacillaceae > Heyndrickxia > Weizmannia sp. CD-2023. The sequence goes on along the minus strand of NZ_JARTJQ010000106.1, from coordinate 4,795 downwards.
CCGCATCATCTGGAAGGGGCTCAATGCCCATGATCTTATTCCAGTGCACCCAGTCCCTGTTTTCAACCGTGAGCGCAACCGGCGAACCGAGCGTCAATCCGTGGCGAACGCCGGCAGAAATGATTGCCCTGTCCTTTTCTATCTGCATTCTCCGTCCCCGGCCGTAACCTTTCTGCCTTCTAGCAAGGTCAGTGTTAATTTCTTCAGCTGTCAGCGGCATGCCCGCCGGAAGGCCTTCAATAATGGTTGTCAGCGCCGGGCCGTGCGACTCGCCTGCTGTCAAATATCTCATTCTGCATCCCCCTTCATCACTTTAAAGCATTACATATCTATTACTATACCACAATCGCTATAAATCGAATAGATGGAGCGCTTTATATTTTTCTATAGAAAAAGGTGTCTACAATTTCAAATCCATACGCAGCCGGATTGAAAATCTGCTCCGTGCTGCCGACAAATAATATGCCGTTTGCCGACAGCGTTTTGCTGAAATTCCGGTAAACAGACACTTTGGCTTCTTCTGTAAAATAAATCAGCACGTTCCGGCAAATAATCAGATCCGCTGCCGGATAAGGGTCGTGCAGCAAATTATGTTGTTTGAACACCACCGCCCGCCTGATTTCGTCCGCAATTCGATAGAACGGACCTCCGCTGCTTTTTTGAAAATATTTTTGTTTCATTTCGCGCGGCACTTCCAGGATCGAACGTTCGGAATAAACGCCGGCTTCTGCCTTTTGCAGGGCTTTTTGATCAATATCGGTCGCCAGGATCTGAATCTTTTTAAGCGGTAAATACTTGGACAAGATCATCGCCATCGTATACGGTTCTTCGCCCGTAGAAGAAGCGGCGCTCCAGATTTTTAGTTTTTCTCCTTTTTCTTTCAGCAGCCCTGGCAAAATGTTCCGTTCGAGCACATCCCACCTCGATTTATTTCTATAAAATTCTGAAACATTAATCGTCATTCTGTCCAAAAATTCTTCCAGCAAATGTTCGTTTTTGTCCAGTCCGTGAAAAAATTCACTGAAAGATGAAAAACCTCTTTTTTCATATAATGTCGTCAGCCTTCTTTTCATTTGCGCTTCTTTATACAAAGATAAATCGATCCCCGTTTTCTTTTTGACTTGCGCAATGAACCGGCCGTAATCATCCAGTTCTGTTTTCATTATGCAATCCCCGTATTTTTATTCAGATTTGTTGGTTCATACCGTTTATTTTAACATAAAAAAAGATTGGCGCGGAGAGGATCGCCAATCTTTTTTTGCATGATTTAATAAATCGAAGCATCCGCCGGCCGGCTGTATGAGATCAGCTCATCTTCCCGGAAAAACAGGGAAATTTCACGTTTCGCGCTTTCTGCCGAGTCGGAACCGTGAATAATGTTTTTGCTGACAATCACGCCGTAATCACCGCGGATCGTCCCCGGGGCGGCTTCGGCCGGATTCGTTTTGCCCATCATTTGCCGTGCGGTAGCGATGATGTTTTCGCCTTCCCAAACCATGGCAAAGACCGGACCGGAAGTAATAAATGCCACGAGATCATTGAAAAAAGGGCGTTCTTTATGCTCAGCGTAATGCTTTTTTGCAAGTTCATTCGAAATTTGCATCAATTTTGCCCCCGCAAGCCGAAACCCTTTCTTTTCAAAGCGGGAAACGATTTCGCCGATCAGCTGGCGGCTGACCCCATCCGGTTTTACCATTAAAAAAGTCCTTTCCATCTTCATCCACTCCATTCGCATTTCTACTATGTAAGGCATCTTGACCATAGAAAATCGTACCATGGTGGCGGGAAAATCTCAATATGTTTGAAGTAAGCGCTTCAAAACCGGGCCGCCAACGCAGGGCACTGCCCGGCAGCCCTGCTTTCTTTTAAAACTTTCTTTTTCCCATATAACGCGCCAAATCTGCCAGCATTTTTTTAAAACGGGTATCCGGAAGCTGCTCAAGCGTATCGAGCGCTTTCTCTAGATAGCAGTTGCTCACTGCATAAGACTGTTCGATCGCGCCGGACTGTTTAACCAGTCTGACAACGTCTTCAAGCTCCGCTTTTGGCATGTGCTCATGGACATATTCCAGCTTTTTTCTGATTTTTGGGTCTTCCCTTGCAAAAAGCACCGGAAGCGTTACATTGCCCTGGCGCAGATCTTCGCCTGCCGGTTTTCCAAGCTGCTTCTCCGTGCCGGTAAAATCCAGGATATCATCAATAATTTGATAGCTCATCCCGACATTGTAGCCAAACCGGTACAATTGGCGGTGGATGTTTTCGTCGGCGCCCGATGCAATCGCTCCGAGCTGGCAGCTGGCTGCAATCAGCAACGCCGTTTTTCGCTTGATCCGCCTTAAGTAACAGCGCAAGTTTTGATGAAAGCGGTATTTATCCTTAATTTGCTCAATTTCGCCGACGCACACTTCAACAAGTGTATCCGCCAGAATTTGGTGGGCGGAGAGATCCTCCACTTTTGTAATATATTCAAGCGCGGTTGCGAGAATATAATCGCCTGTATACATGGCAATCCGGTTGTCCCATTTGGCTTTTACGGTCGGTTTTCCCCGGCGCAATTCGGCATCATCAATGACATCATCATGCACAAGCGATGCCATATGGATCAATTCCAGTGCAACAGCGACATTTTTGACACGTTCGATTTCGTAATCTCCGAATTTCGCGCCGAGCAGCACAAATACGGGGCGGATCCTTTTTCCTCCCGCTTTCAGCAAACTTTCAGATGCCTGCTGTATCAAGGCAGCGTTTGATGCGACAGCGTTGGCCAGCTCTTGTTCAATAAGCTCAATATCCGTTTTTAAAAACGAGTACAGCATTTGTACCTTCATTCCGTCTCCATCCGATCATCATTTCTCTTTCAAGGCAATATGTGCAGCTGCGGCCCCGCCGGCAAACGGCTTGTACAAAATCCTGCCAAAACCCGCATTGGAAAAAGCAGCCGCCAGTTCTTCCATTCCCGGAAACTGTAGTGCCGATTCCTGAAGCCAGGAATATTCCCGGTAGCTTTTTGCGAACCATTGTCCGAGAAGCGGCATGATCCGGCGGAAATAAAAGTAATAAAGCTGCCTGTACCCGGGAATCACCGGCTGGGAGGTTTCCAGGCAGGCCGCCATGCCGCCGGGCTTCAGCACCCTATACATTTCCTGCAAAACCTGTTTGTAGTCCGGGACATTCCTGAGCCCGAACCCGACCGTCACATAATCAAACGTTGCATCTTCAAATGGCAGTTCCATTGCATTTCCGTAACGGAGCGCGACATTTTTTAAGCCGAGCGCGTCCACTTTCTGCTTCCCGACTTCAAGCATGCTTTCACTGAAATCGAGACCTGTCACACTGCCGGATTCGCCCACTGCCTGTGCGAGGGCAATCGTCCAGTCCGCCGTCCCGCAGCACAGATCGAGTACGCTGCTCCCTTCTCTTACCGCCATTTTCCGCATCAGGTCTTTCCGCCACCGCTTATGCTGGCTGAAGCTGATCACCGAGTTCATTCTATCGTAGTTTTGCGAAATTTTTTCGAAAACGGCGTGTACCCGTTCTTCTTTTGGCATCATGGTTACCCTTCCTCCGCATATAATCTCGTTGCATCGCCATACCGCCCCATCAGCAGGCGGATCCGCTCTGAAAGCATTTCGTTTCCGCACGACATGGCCGCAGCCTGCAGCGCACGGATGCTTTCTTTCAAATACTTCTCACAAATATAAAATAGTTTCCGCTTTTTCTCATGCGGCAGCTGCTCAAAAGGGCGCCCGTCACCCGGGTAAGCCATTTTGTTCAAGGCTTCAAACAGGATGGAGCGCTTCCCGTTTTCAGCCTGTTTCTTTTCCCTTAACAGCCGGTTAAACAAAAGCAGTTCTTCGCTTAAACGGATGAGCGGCTGCGAACCGAAAAACTGCATAAATTTTGTAATAATCGCGGATTCGGTTTTTTTCAAATGCCCGACGAACGTTTCCGCGTCGGAATCGTCAAATTGGTAAAGCATCACTTTATATTCATTTACGGATTTGATTCCTTCCGCCAGTATGCCGACAAGCCGGACGTTGTGCACGCCCGCAAGCAGTTTGTAGTAAAGGCTGCTGAAATAATCCCCCGCTAGAACAGTAAGCTGGCGGTTTTTTTGATTTTCATTTGCATTGGTTACTTTTTCATGGGTGTCAAGGGCAATCTGGATCAGCATGGCAGTCGCAACAAACTGCTTCACTTCATGTTCCGTATACGGCTGCCCCGCAAGGCTGCTTATCAAAAGCAAAATCCGGTCTTCATCTATGTATGGGGCATCAATAAACTGATTTAAATAGTCGTGTGCCACTTCTTCTTCAATCGCCTGTTTGATTGCGGCAATTTGCTGCTCCCTCTGGTATGACATAACCCTTTCCCCGTTTCTTCGTTGATCTGGCCTAAAAATAAGCTGTAGTTTATTATATCACATATGTAAAACGGCCGTTAACAAATTGATTTCGGTTTATTTTTTCGCTTCGCTTTGCAAACTCCCGATGCCGGTCATGATTTGCGCTTCACCGCGAATCTTGATCATGGAAGTATGTTCGGTAAACTGTGCGACCAGCACTTCGCCATCATCCAGCATTTCCGTATGGTTCAGCTTCGTATCGGTACCCCTTGACAGCCCAATGACGCTCACCCCGTCCTGCAACGCTTTCACGACGATATAATCCGCCTGCGCCTCTGCTTTCATTTTCGGGCCTCCTTTTTATTCGTTTAAAAAACTTTTCATATATTCATCTTACCACAGCGCCGTTTGCAGTCAAAGCGCCGGAAACGCCGGTATGTGTCAAGTTTT
>NZ_JARTJQ010000105.1:0-1605 GCF_036225245.1 Weizmannia sp. CD-2023 | reverse complement strand
ACTCAAGTTTCGGACTTGAATAATGAGCATAATCCCTTGATACAAAAGGAATCGCCATGCTTTTATTATCATGCTGCTTCCGATTTTAGTAGTGGCTTTTGTAAAAAGCTCGGCAATTTGTTGATAAAGCAATCCAAAAAGTCCTGAATTTTTTCATCTGTAAGCAGAAAGCTTTCTGCCAATGTTTGACCTAAAGCTTCTATAATTGTCAAAAGTGCTTCAGCAAATTGGATATCATCTATTTCTTCACAATACATGTAAAATAATTGTCCGAGTGTTCGAGGATCCTCTTCCTCTCTAGCGCGTAAGGATAGCATCAAATACCTTAGAAATACAATGGTCGTATGAGCAAACATTGAGTCATAGCTCTGACATTGAAATTCTTTACCTAGTTTTAGATATGATTTTGTCACTTTAAAGAAGCATTCAATATCCCAACGTTTGCCATAGATACGCACAACGTCTTCATCTGTGTGATTCATATTGGTCGTAAGTAGAGCTAACCACTTTTTTGAGCGATTACGGTCACGCACAAAGACGATACGTGCTTGAATTTCTTGTCCGTATTCATCATTGTGTCCTAATCCGACGACAATAGATGCCAAAATTTTAGCACGTCCACGCTTTTTACGAACCATTTTATAGAGTTGGCTTAATCGATAGGACTGCCCTTCATAATGGTAGGAAACCCTTGGTAAATCTTTTAGCATACAGACTACATCAAGGGAATAATTCCTGACGATTTTAGCGATGGTACTTGGAAAGGCAAACCAGCTGTCAAATAGAACGGCCTTAGCCCCTAGCTTTTCGGGATCAACAGCATTCAGTAGGTTGAACATCGTTTCCGTAGTTTTTTGGATAGCTTCCTTACGGCGTTTGTAACCAACAGTCCGTTTATCGATGCTTGAATCCATTTCTTGAAAACGATTTTTAGCTTTGGGAGAACTTAAATGTGAAAAGGCAAGAGGTAGAAAGGTAGCCCCATCTGACCAGCCAAGGGTAAGCATGCGAAATCCTTTGAAATACACATGATGTGCATGATCCTTCGCCCGTGCAAGCAGCTCAACACATTTACTCCGGTTTCGATAAAAGGCAGAATCGTCAAAGATCAGTACACAATCACGTCTTTCAGACGTAAGGGGACGGATAAACTTTTCTATGAGATAGGTGGAAACCAGAACCAACAGTTTACGCCAATTGTAAGTAGGATTCTTTAATAGGTCATAGACAACATCCTTCCGGAAATCTTTCGGGATGCGATCTGATTTAAGTGCTCGTGAAAAACTCATTCCATGAAGAACGAGAGAGAAAACGAACCGGATTATAGAAAGAGCGGAGACCCCCTTTACCTTGTGAATATTGGACCGATGTAAGAATACGCCTAACTTCGCTTGTTTAAAAAATCGTGTAGTTTCCGAGTAAATGTTTTCTTTTTGGTTTAAATCTGGTAAAATGGTAGCCATAAAAGACATCCTTTCTTTGGTGGTTTGGTTACCTTAATTTTACCAAGAAATGGGTGTCTTTTTTACACTTTTTAATAAAAAAATCAGTTTCAGGCTTGATTTTATAAGGGATTATGTCACTTTTTTTACTCCGAAACTTGAG
>NZ_JARTJQ010000104.1:0-44303 GCF_036225245.1 Weizmannia sp. CD-2023 | reverse complement strand
TGGAGGACCCGGCGTTTATCCAGAGCTGCCGCGACAAAAACCGGCAGGGGCTCGCACACTTTTATGCGTTTTGCCGCCGCAACAGCCTTGCATTTTACCCGTCGCAGGCAAATTTTATTGTAATCGATTTTCAATGCGATAGTGAGGAAGTTTGCCGGTTTTTGCTTGGCAGGGGATATATCGTCCGCTCCGGGGAAGCGCTCGGGATGCCGGGGACGGTCCGGGTTACCATCGGGTCGGAAGAACAGAACCGGGGCGTACTCGGGGCGATCGGGGCTTTTCTGGAAAGCCGCAAATGAACTTGACAACGGCGGGCCTTTTGACAGCAAAAGGCCGCCTTTTTACAAAAAGAGGTGGCACCTTTGAAAGGAAATGTGTTTGTGATCGGGCTCGGGTTAATCGGGGGATCCATTGCACTGGCGATTAAAAAGGAACATCCGGAAGCCAAGGTCACAGGGTATGATGCCAAATTGGAAGAAATGAAAATGGCAAAAGCCCTGATGGTCGTGGACGATTACGTGGAAACGATCCAAGACGGCGTGCGTGGCGCGGATTTAATTATATTGGCCACGCCGGTGCTTGTAACGGAAAAATTGATCGGGCAGCTCGGGCAAATGGAATTGAAGGAAAATGTGATCATCACCGATACGGGCAGCACGAAAGAAAGCATCATGGCAAAGGCGCAGCGGCTCGCCGGCAACAACACCGTTTTTATCGGCGGGCATCCGATGGCCGGTTCCCATAAAAGCGGCGTTACGGCCGCCAGCCTGTCCTTGTTTGAAAATGCCTTTTATTTGCTTACGCCTTTCCATGAACAAGATCAGCGGACGGAAGAATTGAAACAGTGGCTGAAAGGAACAAAGGCAAATTTCATCACCGTTTCTCCGGAAATGCATGATGAAATGGTTGCGGTCATCAGCCATTTTCCGCATGTTATCGCAGCGTCACTTGTCCATCTTGTGAAAGACGCTGATGCGGAATATCCCCTTTTAAAAAGGCTTGCTGCCGGAGGTTTCCGTGATATTACACGGATTGCCTCCTCAAGCCCGCAAATGTGGGCGGACATCTCTTGCGGTAACAGGGAAAACCTGATCAGGCTTTTGGATAGATGGGCGAAAAATCTTCAGGAAGTGAAAAAGGCGCTTGCAGACAACAAGTATGAGCTTCTGCACCGCTTTTATGCGGAAGCGAAACAATACCGCGACTGCCTTCCAATCAGCGGATCGGGCGCAATCCCGTCTTTTTACGATTTATTTGTCGATATTCCGGATGTCCCGGGGGTTGTTTCTCAAATTACCAATAAACTGGCGGAAAAAGGAATCTCCATTACGAATATCCGCATCCTTGAGGCGCGGGAAGATATATACGGCGTGCTCCGGATCAGTTTTCGCTCGGAAAATGACCGTGATCTAGCCATGAATCTTTTAAAAAAAGAAACCCCGCATGAAGTCTATATCCAATAGAAGGTGGTGGCTGCAATGGAAAAATTGGCACCCGCGCAAACAGGGTTAAAAGGTACGATTAAAGTTCCGGGGGATAAATCGATTTCCCATCGGTCGGTTATGTTTGCCGCTGTCGCCAGGGGAAAAACGATGGTAGAAAATTTTCTCCCCGGCGCCGACTGTTTGAGCACCATTCATTGTTTTCAGCAAATGGGCGTGCCGATCGAACGGGATGGCACCCGGGTGGTGATTGATGGAAAAGGATGGGACGGTTTGTCGGAGCCGGAAACGGTGCTCGATACCGGAAACTCCGGCACGACGACTCGCCTGATGCTCGGCCTTCTTGCTGGCCGGCCCTTCCATTCGGTCATTGCCGGCGACGAATCGATTGCAAAGCGCCCGATGCAACGCGTCACAAAACCGCTTTGCGAAATGGGCGCGCACATTGACGGAAGAAGGGGCGGCAATTTCACCCCTCTTTCTATAAGGGGCGGGGCGCTTCAGGGAATCGAATACCGGCTGCCTGTTGCAAGCGCGCAAGTAAAATCCGCGCTTCTTTTAGCCGGTCTTCAGGCAGACGGCACTACAATCGTGTATGAGCCGCAGCCCACCCGCGACCATACTGAACGAATGATCCGGGCATTTGGCGGCGAGGTCAGGACGGAAGGGAGAACAATTTCCGTCCGGGGCGGCACGGTTTTCCATGGCACGGAGATCGTTGTGCCCGGCGATATCTCATCCGCCGCCTTTTTTATGGCTGCTGCTTCGCTCGTGCCTGGGAGTGAAATCGTCTTGCCGGATGTCGGGCTCAATCCGACCCGTGCCGGGATCATTGACGTTTTAAAGCAAATGGGCGCGGATATGGAAGTGGTCGAAACACATGCCCCATCTGACGGCGAGCAAACAGGCACGTTGGTGATCCGTCCGGCTGCTTTACAAGGCGTTGAAATCGGCGGCGGGCTGATTCCGCGCCTCATTGATGAAATTCCAATCATTGCCCTTCTTGCTACACAGGCGGAAGGCAGGACAGTCATAAAAGATGCCGCAGAACTGAAAGTGAAAGAGACAAACCGGATTGACACGGTTGTCCGGGAATTAAAGAAACTGGGCGCCCATATTGAAGCGACAGCGGATGGCATGATCATTGAAGGCCCTTGCCGGCTTTCAGGCGGGACGGTGGAAAGCCACGGGGATCATAGAATCGGGATGATGCTTGCCGTTGCATCACTTGTGGCAAAGGATGCTGTCTGCCTGAAAGGGGCGGAAGCAATCGCCGTATCATACCCGCAGTTTTTTGATGATCTGAAATCCGTTCTGTAACGGCTTTAGACGCCTATTGAAAACAGGCACCAGCAAAAGAATGAAAATCAGCCGGTGCCTGTTTTCAGGATAACAGAGAACAGCCTGATCATGATGCCCGTGGAAAAGCGGGGTGCGGAAATTCAAAATCCCGTGCCCCGCTTTATTTTTGCTGTGAAAAAAAGGGATTTTCATGCACGGCGGAGAAATACTTAAACAGGGAACCCGGAAAGGCAAATGATTTGCCCTGGCCTTCAAAATTCATTATGATTTAGCCAAAGGCCACCCGCGGTTTTTCCTGCAGGCAAGTGGGCTCCGGGAAAAGGGCGATTGCCATTTCACCAGGGGACCGGGGGAGCACTTTTAGCGGCAACCGGGGATTTTGGCTTTGCAAGATTCTGGCTTTGCAAAAATCCCGCGGCTAACGTTGCAAAAGGTTCAGCAAAAGGAAACACATCAAAGATTAAAGGAAGATTTTCATGAGCTTAATGGAACAATTGTTGGATCATTTGGAAGAAGGCCGGCTCGAGGAGGCGAAAAAAACATTTGAAGATTTTCTCGCGCTCGGCACGGACGAAGAGAAATATGCGCTTGCCGGGCAGCTTGAGGGCCTCGGTTTTCTGAATGAAGCACAGCAATTATATAAAGATTTGCTTGCGTCTTATCCGGATGACGGCGAGCTTGTGATCTTAATGGCGGAAACGCTTATTGATATGGACAAGGAAGAAGAAGCCATATTATACCTCGACCGCATTCCGGAGACGGACCCCGATTACCCGCGTGCACTGCTTTTGCTTGCGGATTTGTATCAAATGCAGGGCCTGTATGAGGTCAGCGAAAACAAACTGATGGAAGCTGCATCGCTTTTGCCGGAAGAACCTGTCATCCATTTTGCGCTTGCCGAGTTCTACGCTTCCTGTGCCCGATATGCGGAAGCTTCCCGTGAATATGAGTGGCTTTTGGGCAAAGGGATCGATACATTTGCGGATACAAACATCCACGGGCGCCTTGCAGAAGTGCTGAGCGCAGCGGGCGCGTTTGAAGAGGCCTTGCACCAATATGAGCATGCGATGGAAGGCCGCTTTGAGGCGAACACATTATTTGGATATGCCTTAACCGCGTACCAGGCAGGATTTTATGAAAAAGCGATAGAGCTGTTTGAAGAATTGCGGGAAACGGATCCCGGCTACCATCCGCTTTACCTGTATCTTGGCCGTGCATATGAGCACGAACAAATGCCGGAAGAAGCGCTTGCTGCTGCTGAAAAGGGCATAAAAGAAGACGAGTATGATAAAGAACTTTATCATTTTGCTGGAAAAATGGCTACAAAAGCAGGCGATGAGGAAAAAGCGGAAAATTATTTTAAAAAAGCGCTGGAACTGGATCCCGGCTATTTGGATGCGGCCCTTTCCTACAACGAGCTGCTGCTTCAAAAGGAGCGGTACGAAGAAGTCCGTGACCGGGCCCTCAGCATGGAAAAAGAAGGGGATACCGACCCTCGGCTTTACTGGGATCTGGCCATATCGCTTAAGCATTTGGAAGAATATTCTCAGGCATTAAAGTATTATGGATATGCATATAATGATTTACAAAACGACACGGTGTTTCTGGAGGATTACGGTTATTTCCTGATTGAAGAAGGGAGAAGGAAAGAGGCTTACGGCATTTTCCAAAAGCTTTTGCGCGAAGATCCGGCAAATGATGAATGGATTGCACTTCTTGAAAGGCTTGAAGACGGAAATTAATTGCGGCCATCGTTGCCGGACTTTTTCGTAGGCGGTTTAGACGGGAAAAGGTATAATGAAGGTGTAAACCAATGTTTTATCAAAAAAGCTGCCCGCTGTAAACACGGCCATTCAATTTGCAGAGGAGGGATTACGATGGCTCTCACCCCTGTTTCAATCAACGAGAAAAAGGAGTTTATCCGTTGGTTTTTAAATCATTACCAATTAAAAAGACGGGAGTCAGTCTGGATTTTGAATTATTTAATGAGCCACGACCAGCTGATGGAAAAAGTCCATTTCGTCGAGGAAGCGCATCTTTGCCCGCGCGGCATTATCATGTCGACGCATTGCGTGGACAATGTGCCGTTCCGCTTTTATAAAGATAATATTATGACAACGGATGCGGAAAAGTCTTTCCATGATATCCGGCTGAACCGTGAGGAAGACATTTATATCCAGCTCAATTTCAAAAAATCCCATTTATCGTACCAGTATGCGGCTGTGCTTGAAGAAAACCCGTATATGCCGAAAGATCTCCATATAAACGAGACAGACCGGCAAATGGCGGAAAAATTATTGGAAAAAAGCATGAAAGACTTTAAACGGAATAAACTGCGGGAAGAAATCGACAAAGCGCTCGATGAGAAAGATTACGGCCGTTTTGTCGAATTAAGCGGGGAGATGAAAAAACTGGATGATTAATCTTTCCGGTTTTTGCCCGCGGGGAAAATGAAAGGGGTATCATCTGTGCGCTGGCGTGCAAAAGACATGGAATTGTATCAACAGGAACGTTACTTTATTGACACGGCAGTCCTGCCGCTTGTCCCGGTTTCATTCGGAGACCATATCCGACAGCTCGCTTCCGGATATGAATGGATCCAGATGATCGCAGGCTGCCTCGAGTCGCAATTTAAAGGCCGGATTGTTTTGCTGCCCGCTTTCCCTTATTTGCAGCAGACGATCCCGGACAGTGCGGGGCCTGCCATCAAGTCATGGGAAGCCGAATTGACTGAAAGCGGGTTCCGGCATATTTTTTATTTGACCAGCGATCCCGGCTGGCAAAGGCTTCAGGCCGAACTGAACGGAAATGTGGTCTGGCTACCGGCTGTCCCATTTGAACATATGGAACAAAAACAGCAGGATGCCATTGTAGATGAACAGGTAAAACAGCTTATCTCCATTATTGTCCGGTCATGGGGAGAAAACTGAAAAAGTTATATTAAAATATCAGTTTATTTCGAGTAGAAAGATACTTGACATAAAATAGACAATATTCATTGACCGGCAAATATCTTTGTTTTATCATAAGAGTGTATTTGCTACATCTTGAAAATATTAGGAAACCAACAGTTCTGTAAGGGGGGGAACAGGTTGAGCAAAAAAGATCCGGTGTCAAGGAGGCAGTTTTTAAATTACACGCTGATGGGCGTAGGCGGATTTATGGCTGCGGGTGCGCTGATGCCGATGCTCCGTTTTGCCGTCGACCCGGTGCTCGAGGCGGAAGCAGCCGGCGACTTTCATCCAACCAAATTGAAAGTTTCTGATATTAAGAGCGAACCGGTGCGTGTCGATTTTAAATACGAACAGACGGACGGCTGGTATAAGTCGGATGTCACCCAGACGGCCTGGGTGTATAAAGACAGTAAAGGCGATATTGTGGCGCTTTCACCGGTTTGCAAACATCTTGGCTGTACCGTGAACTGGAATACGAACAAAGCGCATCCGAATCAGTTTTTTTGCCCCTGCCACGGCGGACGGTATGAGAAAAACGGGAAAAACATACCGGGAACACCACCTTCCGCGCCTTTGGATGCATACCCTGTCAAAACAAAGGGCGGCTATCTGTACCTGGGCAAACCGCAGAAAAATCCATATGTGAAGTGAGGGGGAAGAGATGCTTAGCAAATTGTATGACTGGGTCGACGAGCGCCTTGATATTACGCCGCTTTGGCGGGATATTGCTGACCATGAAGTGCCGGAGCATGTCAACCCGGCGCACCATTTTTCCGCTTTTGTCTATTGTTTTGGGGGGCTCACTTTTTTTATAACAGCCATCCAGATTCTGTCGGGTATGTTTTTAACGATGTACTATGTTCCGGATATTAAAAATGCCTGGCACTCTGTCTATTATTTGCAGCATGATGTGGCATACGGCCAGATTGTGAGAGGAATGCACCACTGGGGGGCAAGCCTCGTCATCGTCATGATGTTTTTACATACGCTGCGGGTGTTTTTCCAGGGCGCATACAAGAAGCCGCGCGAGCTGAACTGGATTGTCGGCGTGCTCATCTTTTTCGTCATGCTCGGGCTCGGCCTCACCGGTTATTTGCTTCCGTGGGATATGAAAGCGCTTTTTGCGACAAAAGTCAGCCTGCAGATTGCGGATTCGGTGCCGTTTATCGGGCCGTATATTAAAACGCTTTTGGCCGGCCATCCGGATATTGTCGGTGCCCAGACGCTGACGAGATTTTTTGCCATCCATGTCTTTTTCCTGCCAGCGGTGCTGATGCTGCTTTTGGCAGCCCATTTTTTGATGATCCGCAAGCAGGGAATTTCCGGACCGCTGTAATGAATAAGTATCCATAACGGGCAAAAGGAGGGGGAAGGATGCATCGCGGAAAAGGAATGAGATTTGTTGGTGATTCCAGAATTAATGCGGACCGCAAACCGAATATTCCTAAGGATTACTCGGAGTATCCCGGTAAAACGGAAGCTTTTTGGCCGAACTTTTTGCTGAAAGAGTGGCTCGTCGGCGCTGTTTTTCTCGTCGGCTTTTTATGTCTCACTGCCGCACACCCGTCGCCGCTTGAACGAATTGCGGACCCGACGGATACGAGTTATATTCCGATGCCGGACTGGTATTTTCTATTCCTGTATGAACTATTAAAGTATACTTATTCTTCCGGCCCGTACCAGGTGATCGGGCTCGCGATCCCGGGCGTTGCTTTTCTTGCACTGCTGTTGGCACCGTTTATTGACCGCGGCCCTAAGCGGCGGCCGCTTGATAGGCCCCTTGCAACCGGGTTTATGCTGCTCGCGGTTTGTGCAATATTCTACCTGACATGGGAAGCGGCGGCCCACCACGATTGGAAAAAAGCGAAAGAGCAGGGGAAAATCGTGAAACAGGTTGCCATTGACAAAAACGCAGAAGGCTATAAAATATTTGCCAAGCAGACGTGTGTGACGTGCCACGGAGAAAATCTCCAGGGCAGTGCGGCAGCCCCTTCTTTAGTCGGCACAGGCTTAAGTGCGGATGAAATCGCAAAAATCGCCAAAAAAGGCAAGGGGAAAATGCCGCCTAACCAATTTAAAGGCTCGGATCAGGATTTGAAAAAACTGGCGGATTATATCGCCGGGCTAAAATCGAAATAAAAGCAAAAAAAGCCGGCAGAAGCCGGCTTTTTTCGTGCTTTCTGTTTTGTTAAAATGAATCTATCTTTTTTGAAATGGGGGAAGACGATGAATGTACCGGCATTGTATGCGGCGCTGGCAGACAGGCGTGTCCTTTGGATGCTTTTTTTAGCCAATGCTGCAGGGACCATTTATGGTTACATTTGGTACGGGTGGCAGCTTCGCGATACGCCGCCTGCGTTTTGGCTGTTTGTCCCGGACAGCCCGACCGCAAGCCTGTTCTTTCTGTTTGTGCTGCTTGCCTTTTTATGGCGGAAACACTGGCCGTATGTGGAGGCACTTGCAATGGTGACGCTTTTTAAATACGGGATTTGGGCGGTTGCGATGAACCTTCTCGTACTGATCGTAAACGGCTCATTGCCATGGCAGGGATATATGCTGATGGCTTCCCATTTGGCAATGGCGATAGAGGGAATATTGTATGCGCCGTTTTACCAATTCAAATGGAAGCATCTTTTGGTTGCGGCGGTATGGACTTTGCACAATGATATTATTGACTACGTTTTTATGCAGTTTCCCCGGTACGAAGATGTATACCGGTATATCCGTGAAATCGGCTATTTTACCTTTTGGCTGAGCATCCTTTCTCTTTTGCTTGCATACCGGTTTGCCGTGCACAAAAGGCGGCTCCGCCTCGAACTTTAAATCGCTTTTTCCGTCGGCAGAAAGCAGGAATCCCCGAAATGGACGCCGGGCTGTTTTTATGGTCTACTCTTGTCCCTCCCTTCATAAGTTAGTAACAGTATGAGGGGGGACAAGGATGAGGAGAAAAGTAGTGATCCTTCTTTGTGTGTTCATGTTAAGTTTTGCCGGAAAAAGTTTTGCAAAAGGTTCGGATGATGCTTTGGCACATTTAAATGACCTAAGCGACGAGGCATTGCAGCTGGCGAAAAACGGGCAATATGCAGAAGCAAAAAATGTGCTGAATGAATTTTCGAAAACATTTTCCAGGCAATCGTTTAAAAATAAACGTTTAACGATGGATGAATTGAGAGTTTTGACCGTCACCCATGATGAAGCGGTAAAGGCGTTGACGAAAGTAAGCGCAGAGCCTGAGGAGAAAGTGGATGCCTGCACGTCATTCCGGCTCGTGGTGGATGCGATCCAATCGAAGTATCAGCCGCTCTGGACGCAGATGGAAGGGCCGGTGATGTCTTCATTTACAGAGGTGCAAAAAGCAGCCGCAACAGGGAAGCGCGAAACGTACAACGAAAAATTAAACCTGTTCCTCAAACAATATGCAGTGATCGAGCCGAGTTTAAGAGTGGATCTGCCGGTTGAAAAAATACAGCGGCTCGATTCGAAAATCGCTTATATTGATCGTTATCGGGACAAGGTGGCAGGCAGCGGGTCCGGAAAAAAGGAACTGGAGGCGCTCCGGACAGATTTGAAGCAGCTGTTTGAAGCCATGAAGGAAGATGAAGCCGACCCCTCCCTCTGGTGGATTATGATTTCCACCGGCAGCATCATCATTCTTACTTTATCGTATGTCGGATGGAGAAAATACAAAGGGCAAAAAGAAGAGCGTCACGAGACCGATCATATGGATTGACCTTTTGACCTTATTCGGATACAATAAAGGTAAGATTACCATGGAGGGTATGGAGGGTGGCAAATGTCGTTTTTGATTTACTATCTCATTTTGGCAATCATTCCGATCTGGGCCCAGCTGAAGGTAAAAAACACATACAGCAAGTATGAAAAGGTCGCAAATGCATCCGGCATGACAGGCGCCGAGGTGGCAAGGATGATCTTGGACGAAAATGGCTTATACCATGTGAAAGTGCTGGAACACAGCGGCTTTCTAAGCGACCATTACAATCCGATTAACAAAACGGTCAATTTGTCGACTGCCAACTACCACGGGCGTTCGATTGCGGGGGCTGCTGTTGCGGCGCACGAATGCGGACACGCCATTCAGGATAAAGTCAATTACGGGCCGCTCCGTTTCCGTCACCGCCTCGTGCCTGTGGCGAATATCGGCAGCAATGCCTCTTGGATTTTTATTTTGATCGGGATGTTCACGCATGCGACAGGCATGTTCCTGCTCGGGATCATTCTCATGGGGCTTGCCGTGTTGTTTCAGCTTGTGACATTGCCGGTTGAATTCAATGCATCGTCCCGTGCGCTTGCACAAGTCACATCGCTCGGCATTGTCCGCGGCGGGGAAGAAAGGGAAGCGCGCAAAGTGTTATCGGCTGCCGCGCTCACATATGTGGCTGCCGCGGCTGTTGCGGTCATTGAACTGCTGCGTTTAATCCTCATCTTTACCAACTTAAACGGCAATAACAACAATAATTAACAGTACGAAAAGCTTTCCGGGGTGAATCGGCAACCCGGAAAGCTTTTTTTGTCTTGCTGCATGTTCTAGTTTGCATTATAATGAAGAAGTTTGGTTGTTTCCAACCCGTGGTTCGAAACCATCCCACGTAAAAAAACTAAGGAGAGATGCATATGAAACTGAAAACACTCGTCGTCAACGGGATTGTCGCGGCGCTGTATATTGCGGTGACATTTTTTATTCAGCCGCTTGCGTTTATGAACATCCAGTTCCGTGTTTCTGAAATTTTTAACCATCTCGTTGTGTTTAACAAGAAGTATATGATTGGCATTGTATTAGGCGTTTTTCTCTCAAACTTGTTTTTCTCGCCGATCAAGTATGATATGTTCATCGGCACGGGTCAGTCCGTCCTTGCGCTTGCGATTACCATTTTATCCGCACGGTTTATAAAGGGCGTCTGGGGGCAGATGATCCTTAATTCCATTGCTTTTACGGCCTCCATGTTTATTATCGCATGGGAAATGCAATGGTTTAACGGCGTGCCTTTCTTTTTCGGCTGGCTGACGGCAGGGATCGGTGAACTTGCTGTGATGCTGATTGGTATGCCGGTCATCTACCTGATCAACAAACGCCTGCATTTTGAAAAACAGATTTAAAAAAGAGCTGCCGCGGCAGCTCTTTTTTAATCTTCAATCGGCTGTTTGTTCTCATCGAGTGTAAAGCCTTCCCCGAGCACATCATGGACCTCCATCATCGACACAAAGGCATGGGGGTCAACGGAATGGATAATGCCTTTTAAACGGGACACCTCATGTTTTCCGACGACACAGTACAGCACATCCCGGTCCTGTTTCGTGAACATACCGTGCCCGCGAAAAACCGTAACGCCGCGGTC
Organism: Weizmannia sp. CD-2023; assembly: GCF_036225245.1. NCBI lineage: Bacteria > Bacillati > Bacillota > Bacilli > Caryophanales > Bacillaceae > Heyndrickxia > Weizmannia sp. CD-2023. The sequence goes on along the minus strand of NZ_JARTJQ010000104.1, from coordinate 33,251 downwards.
CATCTGCTTCATAATTTTCTCGGCAATTTCATCATGCTTGTCCGAAATGATAAAAGCGCCTCTTGCCGTATAGGCCCCTTCCTGCAGAAAATCGACAACACGCGAGCCGACAAAAACGGCAACGAGCGTGTACATCGCTTCACGGTAATGCAGATAGGTGATAAGCGACAGCGTAATCACGCATGCGTCGAACATGAACATGGTCCTGCCCATCGCCACGCCTTTATATTTAAACACGAGCCTGGCAATGATATCGACGCCTCCAGATGTCCCCCCGTAGCGGAAGATAATGCCGAGACCGACGCCGATAAATACCCCGGCAAACAGCGCCGCAAGAAACATATCATCGCGAAGCGGAATATGGAAATGTTTCTTCTCAAAAATCCATAAAAAAAGAGAGGAGCCGACCGTCCCGACCAGTGTATAGTAAAACGATTTTTTTCCAAGTAGCTTCCATCCCACAAAAAATACGGGAATATTCAAAATCAGATTGGAGTAAGAGGGGTTGATATGAAATAAATAGTAAAGCAGCAGCGTAATTCCGGTAAAACCGCCTTCCGCCAGATGGTTCTGAATATTAAAATGGACAATGCCAAAGGCAAAGATGCAAGAGCCGAGCAGGATAAAAAAGATGTTTTTCATTTTCAGCATAATCCGTATCCTCCTTCCCCGGTATATATCCGGCGTTCCCATTATAGCGAAAGCGGTACAAAAGGGCAATCAGGCAGAGAGAAAAGCAAATATATGATTTGTAAAATCTGCCGTTTTTGGCTAACATGGAAGAGGATTACAGGATTGGGGGATGAAAATGGCAGAAAACAAATCGATCCGGCAAATGCAAAAAGAAGTCGATGATTATATCAGCCAGTTTGAAGAAGGGTACTTCAGTCCGCTTGCGCTTACAGCAAGGCTGACGGAAGAACTTGGGGAGCTGGCGCGCGAAATCAATCATTATTACGGGGAAAAACCGAAAAAACCGGATGAGAAGCCGAAAACCGTAGCAGAAGAGCTCGGCGATTTGCTGTTTGTCGTCATTTGCATGGCAAATGCTTTACATATTGATTTACAGGAAGCCCATACAATGGTTTTGCAGAAATTTAACACGCGTGATAAAGACAGATGGACGCGAAAAGAGCAGGAGGAGTAATGAAACATGGATGATATTCGGATTATTGTTGCCGGGGCCCGCGGGAAAATGGGGAGCGAGGCGGTCCGGCTGATCGAGCGGACGGAACATTTTAAACTCGTTGGCGTAGTGGACAGGACTTTTGATGGCAAACTGTTCAATGATGTATCCGATTATAACGGCGAACCGGTCCGGGTGTATACCGACCCGGAAGCATGCCTTGAAAATTGCCCGGCGGATGTATGGATTGATTTGACGGTGCCGAAAGCAGGGTTCCTCCATGCGAAAACGGCCCTTGCACATGGTGTCCGCCCGGTTGTCGGGACGACCGGGTTTACCGATGCGGAACTGGAAGAACTAAAGGCCGTTTCCGCACAAAAAGGAATCGGCTGTATCATTGCACCAAATTTTGCAATCGGGGCAGTGCTGATGATGAAATTTGCGCAAATGGCGGCGAAATATTTCCCGGATGTGGAAATCATCGAGCTACACCATGACCGGAAAAAAGATGCCCCGTCCGGCACGAGCGTAAAAACGGCGCAAATGATCTCGGAAGCAAGAAGAAAAAAAACACAGGGGCATCCGGATGAAAAAGAAACATTACAAGGTGCAAGAGGCGCGGATTTTGAAGGCATGCATATCCACAGCGTCCGCCTGCCCGGCCTTGTCGCCCACCAGGAAGTGCTGTTCGGCGGGGACGGCCAGCTGCTTACGATCCGCCATGACTCGATGGATCGCGCCTCTTTCATGTCAGGGGTGAAAGTAGCCGTTGAAACGGTGATGAACCTCAATACATTTGTTTATGGGCTCGAAAATATTTTGGATTAACCGGAAGGAGGAAAGGAAATGGCCGGCAAGGTGGATATTCTCGCTTTCGGGGCCCATGCCGACGATGTCGAAATCGGCATGGCGGCATCTATTGCCAAATGGGCATCAATGGGGAAAAAAATTGCGATATGCGATTTGACAGAAGCGGAGCTGTCTTCGAACGGGACGGTTGAAAACCGCAAAAAAGAGGCGCAAAAATCGGCAGCCTGCCTCGGGGTTAGAGAAAGAGTAACGCTGAAATTGCCGGACCGCGGCCTTTTTATGCAAGCGGACGCTATCCGCGCCGTTACCGGTGTCATCCGGAAGTTTCAGCCGGATGTCGTGTTTGCGCCTTTTCATGAAGACCGCCATCCCGATCACGGTAACTGCGGCAGGCTTACAGAGGAAGCCTTTTTTTCGGCCGGCATCGGGAAATACCGTTCTGAACCGGATCTTCCTTCCCATAAACCGAAACATCTTTATTTTTATATGGTAAACGGTTTTCATCCGCCCGATTTTGTCGTCGATGTCACCAATTTTATGGACAAAAAACTTGAGAGCCTCCATGCCTATGAAAGCCAGTTTTCGATACGGGAAAGAAGTGTCCATACACCGCTTACGGATGGCTATATTGAAGCGGTCACCGCGCGTGAGAGGATGTTCGGGAAAGAGCTCGGGGTGAAATATGCAGAAGGGTTTTTAAGCAAAAAACCGGTTCTTGTGAATTTGGATGTGCTCGACTTATGAAAAAGTTAAAAATCGGGATTACGTGCTATCCGACCGTAGGCGGATCCGGCGTCATTGCAACGGAACTCGGCCAGCTGCTTGCCGAAAACGGCCACGAGATCCATTTTATTACCTCGAGTGTCCCGTTTCGGCTCAATAAAATGTACCCGAATATTTATACCCATCAGGTGGAAGTGAACCAGTACGCCGTCTTTCAATATCCGCCTTATGATATTGCGCTTGCCTCTAAGATCGCAGAAGTGGCGGAAAGGGAAAAGCTGGATGTGCTCCATGTCCATTATGCAATTCCACACGCCATCTGCGCCATTCTCGGCAAAATGATGGCCGGCACCCGGATGAAAATCGTGACCACCCTGCATGGCACGGACATCACTGTGCTCGGGTATGACCCGTCGCTTGTTTCCGCCATCCGGTTCGGGATTGAACAGTCGGATGCAGTAACGGCCGTTTCTGAAGCGCTCGTCCGGCAAACGTACGATTTGATCTGGCCGCAGAAAAACATTTCGACGGTTTATAATTTTGTCGATGAACGCGTATACCGGAAAAGGGAGGCAGGCCATTTAAAACAGGATTACGGCATTTCGGAAAAGGAAAAAGTGCTGATTCACGTTTCCAATTTCCGGGCGGTAAAGCGCGTGCCCGATGTCGTCAAGGCTTTTGCGAAAGTGCGGGCACAAATGCCGGCGAAACTGCTTCTTGTCGGCGACGGGCCGGAAATGACCGTCGTCTCCCGGCTCGTTGCCCAATTCGGTATAGAAAAAGATGTCTTGTTTTTAGGAAAGCAGGACCGGCTCGAGGAGCTGTACGCAATCAGCGACCTGATGCTGCTTTTATCGGAAAAGGAAAGTTTCGGCCTTGTTGCGCTTGAAGCGATGGCGTGCGGTGTCCCGTGCATTGGCACCCGGGTTGGCGGCATTCCGGAAGTCATCACAGACGGGGTGAACGGCTATTTGTGCGCGTTGGGTGATGTGAGCGACGTTGCCCGAAAAGCCGTCCGGCTGCTTGAGGATCCAGGCCTTTATGCTGCATTTTCGAAAGCGTGCGAAAAGACGGTAAAAGAGAAATTTTATTCCCGCAACATTTTGAAACAATACGAACAAATATATGAACAAACGGTAAATGAGGTTGATGGACATGCTCCCGCCATTTCAGACGGCGCTTCCCATTATCCGGACGCTTGAAGACGCAGGGTTCCAAGCTTTTTTTGTCGGGGGCTCGATCCGCGATAGCCTGCTCGGGCGGCCGGTGCACGATGTCGATATTGCCACCTCGGCAAAACCGGAAGAGGTAAAGGCGCTTTTTAAACATACTGTTGACATCGGCATTGAACATGGAACAGTGCTTGTATTATATAAAGGAAACCAGTACGAGATCACGACGTTCCGGACCGAGTCGGCCTATAAAGATTACCGGCGCCCGGAATCGGTTGAATATGTAGACTCATTGCTTGAAGATTTAAAACGGCGCGACTTCACGATGAATGCGATGGCGATGGATAAAAACGGGAAACTGATTGATCCGTTTAGAGGCAGTGAAGCCATCCGGATGAAGCGGATTGAAACGGTCGGATCCCCTGAAGAAAGATTCCGGGAAGACGCGCTCCGGATGATGCGGGCCGCCCGGTTTACAAGTCAGCTCGGTTTTGGTATTGAACCCGGGACGAAGCAGGCCATCCGGCGCCATGCACCGCTTATCCGGCATATTGCTGTTGAGCGGATAACCCAGGAATTTATCAAATTGCTGGAAGGAGAGCATCCGTATGAAGCGCTTCAACTGCTTGAGGAAACCGGGCTGCTCGGGTTTCTCCCCGGTCTTTGCGGCAGGGAAGCGCAACTTTTTTCCGCCCTGCACCCGGTGTTAAACGAATTGTCAGAACAGCAGCTTTGGGTGTACCTTGTTGCCGCCGCGAACCCGGAAGATGCCAACGCTTTTTTGCGAAAATGGAAACTGCCGAATGAAAAACGGAAAGCCATCGTGCGTACGCTCAGCTTTTTCAGGATGCGCGCCGGGCGAAAGTGGGATCCGCTTATGCTCTACGATGCCGGCGAACAAACGGCATTGGATGCTGAAGCGGTTTTCTGTGCTTTTCGCCGCGAAAACCCGGCGCCCCGCATTTCCGCTCTCCGGCAGGCTTTCCAGAAATTGCCGGTGAAAAACCGCAGCGAGCTGGCAATCGACGGGAAAAAGCTGATGGCGCTTTTTTCGAAAAAAGGCGGCCCGTGGCTGAAAGAAATGCTCCGTGAGATTGAAAAAGCGCTGATAAACGGCGAAATCGAAAACCAATATGAGGCAATCCGGAGGTGGGTTTTGTGCAAATATCCACAAGAGAAAAAATAATAGAATTGCTGACGGAAGCTGGGGACGGCTTTGTATCGGGAGAAACGCTGGCGAAAAAGCTGAACTGCTCGCGGGCGGCGGTTTGGAAGCATATGGAAGAGCTGCGCAAAGAAGGTTTTGAATTGGAAGCGGTTCGGAAAAAAGGCTACCGGATTAAAGGAACGGGCGACAAAGTGACGGAAAATGAAATCCGGTACGGGCTCGGGACAAAACGGCTTGCAAGAAACATTCATTACCGGGAAACGATCGATTCTACCCAGCGGCTTGCGCACCAGCTCGTACAGGAAGGCTGTCCTGATGGCACGCTTGTGATTGCAGAGCAGCAGACGGGAGGAAGGGGCAGGCTCAGGCGGTCCTGGTATTCCCCTAAATATACCGGTATCTGGATGAGTATTGTCCTGCGGCCGGATCTTCCGCCGCAAATGGCGCCCCCGTTTACGCTCATTGCCGCCGTTGCGGTCGCACAGGCAATCGAAGAAACAGCGGGGATTGTGCCGGAGATCAAATGGCCGAATGACCTGTTAATCGGCGGAAAAAAATGCGCAGGGATCCTGACAGAGCTTGAAGCGGACACGGATCGGATCCAGGCGGTGATCACAGGGATCGGGATCAATGTAAACGAAACCGATTTCCCGGACCCCTTAAAATCGATCGCAACATCCCTTTCCCTTGCTTCTGGTAAAAAAGTAAAACGCGCGCTGCTCATTCAGCGCATCCTTGAGAAATTGGAAAAATACGAGGAAATTTATCTCCAAAACGGTTTTGCGCCGCTTAAAATTTTATGGGAAAGCTATGCCAATGTGGCAGGGAAAAAAATCACGGCGCATACGTTAAAAGGGGATATTTCAGGGCGTGCGGTCGGCATCACGGATGACGGCGTGCTCCAGCTTGAAGGGGAAGACGGACAGATGCATGCCATTTACTCCGCAGATATTGAAATCGAACGTTAAAAAATTGACAAATTTTTTGGCCGGATATAGCGCAATCTGGCCATTCCTGCTATAATCAACTTGGGTAGTATCTATTTCGGAACTATACCAATTCAGCTTTTTATACAAAATAGATTCTGCCTTGATCCTTAAACGGACGGGGACAGAGGGCCAAAATGAACAATTGAAACAACAGGGAGCCCGTCTGTCCAGTGACGGGCTCCTTTTTCCAATTGTTTGTTTCCTCTGCACCGGTCAATCCATGACAGGTGAGGAGTGTTGGAAAATGAAACAAACGACGGATTTTGTGAAGATGAAGGCGCAAGAAGAAAAAATTGCAATGGTGACCGCTTATGATTATCCTTCTGCAAAGCTTGCGGAAGAAGCGGGCGTTGACATGATTCTTGTCGGCGATTCACTCGGCATGGTCGTGCTCGGCTATGATTCGACCATTCCGGTGACCGTGGCGGACATGGTCCACCATACGAAAGCGGTCAAACGCGGGGCGAAAAACACTTTTATCGTCACCGATATGCCGTTTATGTCGTACCATTTGAGCCGCGAAGAAACATTAAAAAACGGCGCCCGCATCATTCAGGACGGCGGTGCCCATGCCGTAAAACTGGAGGGCGGGAAAGAAGTCGCGGCTCAAATTGAAGCGCTTACGGAATCAGGCATCCCGGTGATGGCTCATATCGGGCTGACGCCGCAAAAGGTCGGGATTTTCGGCGGCTATAAAGTCCAAGGGAAAACAGCGGAAGCCGCCAAAAAGCTGCTGGAAGATGCGAAAGCGTGCGAGGAGGCCGGTGCTTTTGCCGTCGTCTTGGAATGCGTCCCGCGGCAGCTTTCGGAAGAAGTGACAGCCGCACTTTCCATTCCAACCATTGGAATCGGGGCCGGCCTTGGCGTAGACGGGCAGGTGCTTGTATTCCACGACCTGGTAAAATACGGAAGCGAAAAAGTGGCAAAATTTGTGAAACAATTTGCCGATGCGGATGCCGTGATGCGCGCGGGGCTCCGCCAATACGTACAGGAAGTAAAAAACCGGACGTTCCCCGAAGAAAAGCATACGTACACGATGAAAGAAGAAGAACTGGCAACACTGTACGGGGGGCATGCAAAATGAAAACCGCACAGGCGATGAGCGTTACAGAAACGAAGCAGGAAATCCGGGCGCTAGTATCCCGGTATAAAAAGGAAGGCAAGTCGATCGGGTTTGTCCCGACGATGGGCTACTTGCATGAAGGCCATCTCGCCCTGGCAAAGCAGGCAAGAAAAGAAAACGATATTGTCATCATGAGTATTTTTGTAAACCCGCTCCAATTCGGTCCGAATGAAGATTTCGACCGGTACCCGCGCGATGCCGAAGGGGACCGGCATAAAGCGGAAGCAGCCGGCGTTGATGTATTGTTTATCCCTTCTGTTAAAGAAATGTATCCGCGCGCTTTATCGGTTCAAATGACAGTGACAAAAGGGACGGATGTCCTTTGCGGAAGAAAGCGGCCGGGCCATTTTGACGGCGTGGCGACGGTTCTTTCGAAATTGTTTCACCTCGTTCAGCCGGACCGCGCTTATTTCGGATTGAAAGATGCCCAGCAGGTGGCCGTTGTCGAAAATTTGGTTCGCGATTTGGATTTTCCCATTGACATTGTCCCGTGCCCGATCGTGCGCGAACCGGACGGCCTTGCAAAAAGTTCGAGAAACGTCTATTTATCGGAGGCGGAGCGGAAAGAAGCACCCGAAATATACAAAAGTTTGCAATTGGCAAACAAAGCGGTTGAACAGGGAGAGAGAAACCCGGAAAAAGTGATTTCCCTTGTGAAAGCGCATCTTTCCGCGCATCTGTCCGGGAAAATCGATTACGTAGAATTGTATTCATATCCTGACCTCGAACCGGTCCATGCCATACATGGGCGCTGTATCCTCGCAGTCGCCGTCCAATTTGAAAAAGCACGGCTCATCGACAATATCATTTTTGCAGAATAAACAACATGAGAATAGGAGAGATTGCTTTGCTGCGGACTGTGATGAACGGAAAAATCCACCGGGCAACCGTGACGGAAGCGAATTTAAACTATGTCGGAAGCATCACGATTGATGCGGATTTGCTGGATGCTGCGGGAATGGCGCCCAATGAGAAAGTGCAAATAGTGAACAATTACAACGGGGCGCGATTTGAAACGTACATTATCCCGGGTGAAAGGGGATCCGGTGTCATCTGCCTGAACGGCGCGGCCGCCCGGCTTGCACAACCCGGTGATATTGTGATTATCATTTCGTACGCCCTTTTGACGGAAGAAGAAATGAAAAACCACCATCCGAAAATTGTCCTGCTTGATGCAAAAAACCGGATTGAAAAAATGTTATCGGAAGAACCGGCTTCCACGATTTTGTAAGGGTAAAACCGCACCTGCTTTTTCCGGCAGGGCGGTTTTTTAATTTCTGCATCTGCTTGTGGCGAATGATCGATTTTATGTTAAAATAGTACAATATGGAAGAAACGGGGCAATTATTTTTAGTCAGGTGATGTTATGCAGCGCTATGTAGTCGTAGATCTTGAAACAACAGGAAATTCAGCAAAAAAAGGCGATCGCATCATCCAGTTTTCCGCTGTTGTGGTTGAAGGCCGGGAGATAAAAACGCAATTTACAAGCTTCGTTAATCCCGAAAAGCCGGTACCGCCGTTTATTTCGGAATTGACCGGGATCGATAACGGCATGCTTGAAGAAGCGCCGGTATTTTCGGAGATCGCCCCGCGCATTATGGAAATTTTGGAAGACAGCATATTTGTCGCCCACAATGTGCTGTTTGACCTGCCGTTTTTGCAGCAGGAATTAAAGGCTGCGGGGTTTCCGCCGTTTCGCGGGCCGAGCCTTGACACCGTTGAATTTTCGAGAATTGCATTTCCAACTTTGAACAGTTATAAACTGGGGGATCTGGCCGATTCTTTGTCTCTTTATCATGAACGGCCGCACCGGGCGGACAGTGATGCTTTTGTGACGGCAAAGCTGCTTCTTGCCTGCATGGAAAAGTGTGCGTCCCTTCCTGTCGTCACACTTGAACAACTCGTGCCGCTTTCTTATTCCTTGAAAAACGACCTTGCCGGCATTTTTGAGGATATACTGGAAGAGAAACGGCGGCATATCGAGCATTTGCCGCCGGATATGGAAGTATACCGTGGTATTGCATTAAAGCGGAAAATCCTCCCGCCGGATAACGGACCGCGTGAGATTGGCCGTTACCCGCAGGATGCAGTTGAAAAAGAATCCTGGTTTGCGGCTTCAGGTACCGGGATGGAAGCGCGCCCCGCCCAATTTGAAATGATGGACCATGTCCGGGAAGCTTTTTCTGCTGAGGAGCATGTCGCATTAGAAGCAGGCACGGGCATCGGCAAATCCCTTGCCTATCTTGTGCCGGCCGCTTTCCAAGCGATTTCGGAACAGAAACCGGTGTTAATCAGCACGTATACTGTTGCGCTTGAGCACCAGCTTTTAAATAAGGAAATCAAAAGGCTTGAACAGATGCTGAAAACCCCGGTCAGGACCGTGTTGCTAAAGGGGAGGAGCCATTACCTGCATTTGTTTAAGTTTGAACAGTCGTTAAAAGAACCGGACCGGCAGTACGACGCCGTATTTGCCAAAATGCAAATCCTGGTCTGGCTTACCGAAACAGAAAGCGGCGATCTTGACGAGCTTCATTTATCTGGCGGCGGAAAACATTTTTGGCAGCGGATTAAACAGGACGGCTGGCATACGGATAAAAAAGATCCGTGGAAATCGCGGGATTTTTATCTTTACGCCAAAGCCTGCGCAGCCTCTGCTGACATCGCCGTCACGAACCATGCGATGCTGTGCGCGGAACTTGAAAGGGACCAGTCGGTGTTTGACGGATTTCAATACGTCATCATTGATGAAGCCCACCGCCTTGAACAAGCGGCCCGGGAAACGATCGGGAAACGCGCAAGTTACAACCAAATGAAATATATGATGGCAAGGCTTGGTCTGTATGAGCAAAAACAACTGTTTTACAAATTGGAAAAAATGATGGAAAAATATGGGCTAAAAGCCAGACTGCACGCGTTTGAATGCGATGCAATCCTGCAGGGCCTTGAGGCTGAGCTCGATGATTTATTCGGTATGCTTGCCCAAAAAGTAATGCGCGTGAACCGGGAAACAAATGGTTACCAGAAAATCAAATTAAGAATTAAAAAAGAAAATTGGAAACAAAAAGCATGGCAGGCAGTTCTGCTCTGTACGGAACGGATCAGGGCGTCCATGAAAGAGATTTCACAGGCTTTGGAAGAAAGACTTTCGCAGTTGCTTTCCGAAAAACAGATGAAAGAACAGGCACTCGCTTTTATCGAAGAAATGTACAGCTTTTTGGAAGATTGGCGCCTTTTGCGCGACAACCTGGCCATTTTCGCCGGCCAAAACGGCGGGGATGAAAATGTCGTCTGGGTGGAAGGGGATTTGCGCGCCCTCCCGAACAGCCTTGTCATCTATTGCCAGCCGGTGCATGCCGGAGAAACATTGCAAAAAGCTTTTTTTTCGCGAAAAAAGAGCGTTGTGCTTACTTCCGCGACATTGACCGTTGGCGGAAGCTTCCGCTATTTTCTGGACGAGACGGGGCTAGCGCACACCACAAAAACGGTCCGCATTCCGTCGCCTTTCCGGTTCGACAGGCAGGTGCAGTTTATTATCCCGAACGACCTTCCCGATATCGGATCCGTCAGTATAGAAGACTTTGCGGAAAAAATGGCAGGTTATCTGCTTGCCGTTGCGGAGGCCACAAAAGGCAGGATGATGATTTTATTTACATCCTTTGATTTGCTGAAAAACGTGTACCACCTGATGAAAGAAAGCGGAATGCTTGAAGATTATATGTTTATCGCCCAGGGAATATCAAGCGGCAGCCGGTCGAGGTTAACGAAAAGCTTTCAAAAATTTGACAAAGCCATTCTTTTCGGTTTAAGCAGCTTTTGGGAAGGGGTCGACATCCCTGGCGATGACCTTTCCTGCCTTGTGATGGCCCGCCTTCCGTTTTTGCCCCCGGATGAACCGGTTACTGAAGCAAAGTCCGATTATTTCAGGGCAAAGGGGAAAAACCCGTTTTCCGCCTATGCCTTGCCTGAAGCCGTGCTCAGGTTCAAACAAGGGTTTGGCAGGCTTATCCGGACGCGTCATGACCGCGGCATTTTTCTTGTCCTGGACCGGAGGATTGAAACGGCCACATACGGGCCGGCGTTCACAAAGTCTCTGCCGCCGGTCCGCATCAGGCACCTGGATCTGAACGAGACGCTTGAGGTCATTGAAAGCTGGCTGTAAAAAAAGTGCTGCGACAATGCAGCACAAAACAGGGTAGACCGGAAAAATGATCAAATGCATCATTTTTTCATTCATTTTTGCTGTATAATGATGAAGGAAATGATTCTAAGCTTAGGATGGCCTGCATGGGAACTGATATGAATGACAATTTCTGCTTAAAAGGATTTACGCCATGGAAAATGAGGGTTCGGAATGAAAAAAGCACTGATCTCGATTTGCATTTTGGTCATCGTGATAGCCGGATTTGCGGCAGAGACTTATTGGAAAGCACGGAAACCGTATCATGAAGCCTACAACAAAGCGGTCGCTGTTGCCAAAAGCGAAGCCGGCATCCGGGCTGCCGATGCATTTTATCTTTACAATGGCAAAAGCACCTATTATGTTGTCGTGGGGAAAGGAAAAGGCGGGAAGAAAAAAGCGGTTTGGATCCCTGAAAAGAAACCGAAACGTGTGACCGTCCTAGACTTGAATACCGGCATCTCAAAACAGGATGCAGTGAAACAAGTGGTGCAGAAAAGGCAGCCGGATAAAATTTTATCTGTGCGGCTCGGCATGGAAAGCCAGGTTCCCATTTGGGAAGTTGCTTATATAAAAGGAAACAGCCTCGGCTATGATGAGGTTCCTTTTTTAAAAAAATCCAATTGATCCGTTTGGAGAGGTGAATCGTATGAAACTAGCATCAAGGGTAAGTGCATTAACGCCGTCATCCACGTTGGCGATTACGGCAAAGGCAAAAGCAATGAAGGCGCAAGGCATCGATGTGATCGGCCTTGGCGCAGGTGAACCCGATTTTAATACACCGAGGGAGATTATCGAAGCCGCGTACCAGTCGATGCTGGACGGCCAGACGAAGTATACCCCGGCCGGCGGAATGGCATCGCTGAAAGAGGCCGTCATTGAAAAATTCCAAAAAGACCAGGGGCTTGGCTTTAAAGCAAATGAAATCATCATTACCAACGGGGCAAAACACGCCTTGTATACATTGTTTCAGGTGCTGCTCGACCAGGGCGATGAAGTGATCATCCCGTCTCCTTACTGGGTAAGCTATCCCGAGCAGGTAAAGCTTGCAGAAGGCGTCCCGGTCTTTGTAGAAGGCAAAGAAGAAAACCAGTATAAAATAACGCCGGAGCAGCTGGAAAAAGCCATATCGCCGCGGACAAAAGCGTTTGTACTCAACTCTCCCGGCAATCCGACCGGCATGATGTATACAAGGGAAGAACTTGAAAAACTCGGTGAAGTCTGCCTGAAACACGATATTTTGATCGTGTCGGACGAAATTTACGAAAAATTGGTGTACGGCGGCAGCCGGCATGTCTCGATCGCCACCATTTCACCGGAACTGAAAGCACAGACGGTGATCATTAACGGCGTCTCAAAATCCCATTCCATGACCGGCTGGCGGATCGGCTATGCGGCCGGAAACGGGGATATCATCAAAGCGATGACAAATCTTGCCAGCCATTCGACTTCCAATCCGGCAACGCCTTCCCAGTTCGCGGCACTCGCCGCATATAGCGGGGATGAACGCACCGTGGAAGAGATGCGCCAGGCTTTCGAGGCACGGCTCAATGCTGTTTTTAACCAGCTGATTGAAATTGACGGGATTACCTGCATCAAACCGCAAGGCGCTTTTTATTTATTCCCGAATGTGAAAGAAGCCGCAAAGCTGACTGGGTTTCAAACGGTTGACGCATTTGTGGAGGCTTTGCTCGAGGAAGCGCGCGTTGCCGTCGTCCCGGGTTCCGGTTTCGGCGCGGAAAACAATATCCGGCTTTCTTATGCCACTTCTTTGGAAAATCTCGAAGAAGCGCTCAAGCGGATCAAACAGTTCGTGGAAACACGGAAAAAAGCGTGAAACTTTGGCTTGTTTCCTTTTTCCGCCTTTGTTTAGTATAATGGATTTCGGTACATATGGGAGACAAGCCGGAAATTGTTTTGGAGGGAAATACCGTGAAAATCACCATTTCAGAAGTACACCAGCATATCGGGGAGGAAGTGACGATCGGGGTCTGGCTGAACAACAAACGTTCAAGCGGCAAAATTGCTTTTCTCGAGCTGCGTGACGGGACAGGCTTTATCCAGGGGGTCGTCGTAAAAAACGAAGCCGGGGAAGAGGTCTTTCAAACGGCGAAATCGATGAGCCAGGAAACTTCTTTTTACGTTACCGGGACAGTCCGGGAAGATGCCCGCTCCCCGTTCGGCTACGAGCTCCAGGTGACCGGCATTCAGATCATTCATGAAGCCGTAGATTACCCGATCACACCAAAAGCGCACGGGACCGAATTTTTAATGGACCACAGGCATCTATGGCTCCGTTCCCGCCGCCAGCACGCCGTCATGAAAATCCGGAACGAGATCATCCGGGCGACGTATGAGTTTTTCAATACGCACGGGTTTACGAAAATCGACCCGCCGATTTTAACCGGCAGTGCGCCGGAAGGAACGACCGAGCTGTTCCATACGAAGTACTTTGACGAAGAGGCCTATCTATCACAAAGTGGGCAGCTTTACATGGAAGCGGCAGCAATGGCATTCGGGAAAGTATTTTCTTTCGGCCCGACGTTCCGCGCCGAAAAATCGAAAACGCGCCGCCATTTGATCGAGTTTTGGATGATCGAGCCGGAAATGGCTTTTTATGAACATGAAGACAGCCTGAAAGTACAGGAACAGTATGTCTCTTATATCGTCCGGTCCGTTTTGGAAAACTGCAAACTCGACCTGCACCGGCTTGGCCGCGATACTTCAAAGCTTGAACAAGTGTCGGCGCCGTTTCCGCGGATTACGTATGATGATGCAATTGAATTGCTCCATGAAAAAGGATTTGATGATATCAAGTGGGGCGAAGATTTTGGTGCGCCGCATGAAACCGCGATTGCCGAAAGTTTCGACAAGCCGGTGTTCATTACGCATTATCCGGCTGCAATCAAACCGTTTTACATGCAGCCGGATGCTAAGCGCCCGGAAGTCGTGCTGTGCGCCGATTTGATTGCGCCGGAAGGGTACGGGGAAATCATCGGCGGCAGCGAGCGGATCAATGACTATGATTTGTTGCTGAAACGGATCAAGGATTTCAATCTGTCGGAAGAAGCTTACAAATGGTATCTTGATTTACGAAAATACGGTTCTGTTCCGCATTCCGGCTTCGGGCTGGGCCTTGAGCGGACGGTTGCCTGGATTTCGGGCGTTGAGCATGTGCGCGAAACGATTCCGTTCCCGAGGCTTTTAAACCGGATCTATCCGTAATTGAAAAAACGGCTGCATTGACGGTGTGCAGCCGTTTTTCTTTTCAGATGTTTTTTTCAATTCCCTTGCCGTTTTTAAACTGCTATACTTACATTGAGGTGTCCGACATGGATAAAGATCTTTTGCTTGCCTGGTGGGAAGAAGGGATATTGACCGTCCCCCAGCTCTTATTGAAAAAATACAAACAGCTTGGCCTGAATGAAACGGAACTTGTGCTTTTGCTGCAAGTTTATTCTTTTTTAAAAGAGGGAAATGCGTTTCCGACGCCTGAAGATCTGGCAGGCAGGCTTACCATTTCGGAAAGTATGTGCGTTTCGATTTTGCGGCGTCTAATCCAGCATCAGTTTTTGTCCATTGAAGAAGGGGAAGGGGAAGGTGGCATCCTGTATGAAAAATATTCGATCATGCCGCTGTGGGCGAAACTCGCCGATGAATTTATCTATGAGAAAAAACAGGACGAGCTTGAAAAAAGCGTAAACGAAGAAACCGATTTATACACCACGTTTGAACAGGAGTTTGGCAGGCCGCTGTCGCCGCTCGAATGCGAAACATTGGCGATGTGGATTGACCAGGACGGGCAATCCCCTGATCTGATCAAAGCCGCCCTGCGCGAAGCCGTCATCTCCGGCAAACTGAATTTCCGCTACATAGACCGCATTTTGTTTGAATGGAAAAAGAACGGCATCCGGACGGTGGATGAAGCACGTGAATATGGAAGGAATTTCCGTAAATCGTCAAAACCGCAAACAGAAAAACCGAAAACGACCAATCCGGTGCCGTTTTATAACTGGCTCGAACAATAAAGGTGACAATAATAATTTTATGTAAACTAGTTACAGGAGTTTAAGAAATGCTGACAAAAAAACAAATCCGGCATTGCCTTGAGACAATGGGGGAAATGTTTCCGGATGCCCGCTGTGAATTGAATCATTCAAATCCTTTTGAGCTGCTGATCGCGGTAACATTATCCGCCCAGTGCACCGATGCGCTCGTCAATAAAGTGACAAAAAATCTGTTTCAAAAGTATAAAACGCCGGATGATTATATTGCCGTGCCGCTTGAAGAACTGCAGCAGGACATCCGGTCGATCGGCCTATACCGCAACAAAGCAAAAAACATCCAAAAACTTTGTCGGATGCTCATCGAGGAATACGGGCGGGAAGTGCCGCAAACACGTGAAGAACTAATGAAACTGCCCGGCGTCGGCAGAAAAACGGCAAACGTTGTCCTGTCGGTTGCTTTTGGCATTCCGGCCATTGCTGTCGATACCCATGTGGAGAGAGTAAGCAAACGGCTCGGTTTTTGCCGCTACAAAGACAGTGTATTGGAAGTGGAACAAACCTTAATGAAAAAAGTGCCGAAAGAAGAATGGTCGATCACGCACCACCGGATGATCTTCTTCGGCCGCTACCATTGTAAGGCCCAGCGCCCGCAATGTGAAATCTGCCCGCTTCTTGACCTGTGCAGGGAAGGGAAGAAACGGATGAAGCAGAAAGAGAACAAGAAATAACAATACAAAAAGCATGGAGAACTGATTCTCCATGCTTTTTTGGTGCGAACCGGCGGGAGCACAGGAAGCCATCAATCACGTGCTTTTTTATTCAGAACCGGTATTGTTATTTGCGGACGTGTTGCCCGAACTGTTTTCGCCTTTATTGGAACTGTTCCCGCCGTTCGTATTGGTCCCTTGGTTTCCGTTTGAACCGCTGTTTCCCTTGCCATGAGTGCCTGCTCCATTGTTTGCCGGTCTGTCATTTCCGCTTGAAGGGCCAGTGCCTGAACTGTTTCCTGGACCGTTGTTGTTATCTTTGTTGCTGTTGCCGTTTCCGCTGTTTTCCGAGCCGGTGCCGTTTGAATTGCCGCTGTTTGTTCCCTTGTCTGAGCCGGTGTTGTCTTTGTTTTCGCCGGACTGATTGGTGTCAGTGCCGGTATTGCTATTCGTATTTGAATTGTTTGCATCCGGTTGTTTTTGGGTATTGTCTTCCGGTTGCTTGTTTTGGTTATCATCCGCCT
The DNA here is from genome assembly GCF_036225245.1 of Weizmannia sp. CD-2023. Lineage (NCBI taxonomy): Bacteria > Bacillati > Bacillota > Bacilli > Caryophanales > Bacillaceae > Heyndrickxia > Weizmannia sp. CD-2023. The sequence continues at coordinate 16,725 of NZ_JARTJQ010000104.1, read as the reverse complement.
TCGTGTCCGTGCTATCCCCCGGAACCGTTACACTGGCGGATGCCGCTTTGCTTTTCACGCCATTTACCGTGGCGGTGACATTGAAGACATACGTTGCGCCCGCTTTCGGATTGGCAACGGTGATCGATTTTCCTGAAGTCGAACCGAATGACGCCGCGCTGCCGTTTATTGTGCCGGAGACGTTAAAGGTTGCACCTGATCCTTCATAATCCCAGGTAACCGTAATTTTTTTGCTGTTTGCATCATACGCTGCGTGAACATTTGCCGGCGCATCCTGGGTAACGGATTTTTTATCAATCGCTGTATCGATATGGCCGCGGATATACAATTCGCTTCCCATTCTGACGACACTTTTCGGCATCGTAAAGTCAGGCGTTTCTTTGCCTTCCGATACATAGCGCATCAAGTGGCGGTAAATTTGCTGCGCGACCGTTTGATACGGCCTTGTGACGCCATATTTTTTGCCTTTCTCGCTTTCGTATCCGGTCCATACAGCTAACGAATATCTTGTCGTGTAGCCCGCAAACCAGGAATCCCGCACAGAAGAACTCAAAATCCCGTATTTTGCCAGCTCATCTTTATCAAAATTCGTTGTGCCCGTTTTACCGGCGGCAGGCAATCCTGGAATATGGGCGGTTGTCCCGGTGCCTTTTGTCAGCACATCTTTCAGCACGTCCGTAATCATATAAGCCGTAAAATCACTCATGGCGATTTTGGACTGGACATGCGGTTTGATTTCCGTGACCCCGTCACGCAGGACAATTTTCCGGATGGCATGCGGCTTGTTGTATATGCCTTCATTGCCGAATGCGGCGTAAGCGGAAGCCATCTGCAGCGGTGAAACTTGCACCCCTCCGCCGATGGATGAAGATTCAACGATTTCTTTGCTGTTTAAATCAAGGCCGAGTTTTTTTGCAAAACGGATGGCCCTTTCCTTGCCGACTTCTTTATACGTTTCATAGGCAGGAATATTCCGTGATAAATACAGTGCCTTGCGCATGCTCATCTTGCCAAGGAACCGGTTATCCCAGTCATTAATCGGCGTTCCGTCCGAATAAGTGGTTGCCACATCGTTCAATTGGTGCCCGGTTGACCAGTGCAAGTACTCAATCGCCGGCCCGTAGTCAAGAATCGGTTTGATCGTTGATCCCGGCGAACGCTTCGTATCAACGGCATAGTTGAAGCCACGGTCAAGTTTCATATTGCGCCCGCCGCCGAGCGCACGGATTTCGCCTGTTTTCGTATCGATCAGGGCAATGCCGGCCTGCATTTTTTTATCCGGATAATTGATGATCGAATTGGTGTTTAAGATTTTTTCCGTATATTGCTGTGCGGAAGAATCCAGGGTTGTATAAATGGTTAAACCATCGGCATACACATTATAGTTCCCGAGTTTCTGCACTTCCTTAATGACTTCATTGACAAAGGCAGGATATTTGTTCGCGTTTGTATTCCGCTCTTTTTCTTTGACCAGTCCGGCCGAAACCGGGGTGGCCTGCGCTTTTTCCATTTCTGCCTTTGTAATTTTATTGTTTTTGTACATCATCGAAAGGACAATGTCCCTTCTTTTCTTCGTCAGATCCGGATGGTCAAACGGATTATAATTATTCGGGCTTTGTGGCATGCCGGCCAGTACGGCAATTTCCGGCAGTGATAATTTGCTTAAAGATTTGCCATAATAATGTTCAGCGGCTGTCTCAAAGCCGAAGACACCGTCTGACATATAGACTTTATTGACATACATTTCAAGGATTTCATGCTTTGTATATTTCCGCTCAAGCTGGATCGCCAGCCACGCTTCCTGGGCCTTCCGCTTTAATGTTTTTTCGTTTTTATTATTTAACGCCATGGAAACGACCTGCTGGGTGAGGGTGCTCGCCCCCTCGGATCCGAACCCTTTGGTAAAGTTTGCGACCACCGCACCCCCAAGCCGAATCGGGTCGATCCCGTGGTGCTGATAGAACCGTGCATCTTCTGTCGAAAGAATCGCGTTTTCCATCTGTTTTGGAAGCTCTTCATAATCAATATATTTCCGGTTCTGTGCCCCGAGCGTTGCGACTGTTTTGTTGCTTTTATCCTTAATCACCGATGGAATCGGGTCGGATAACTGCTTCTTCGTCAGTTTCGGGGAGCTGCTTGCGTAATACGCAAAAGTGCTGATTCCCGCAATGACTCCGGCCAGCCCGACAAGAAAGCAGACAAGAATGAGCCGCTTTATAAATGTTAAAAATTTGTTTTTCGGTTTTTTCCTTTTCTTTTTATGTTGATTTGCCTGCATTTGTTTCCGGCGTTCTTCGCGGGATTGGTATTTTTCTGCCATGCTCAGCATTCCTTTCTTCTAAATCTGAAAAAGCCGATTTAGATTCAAAACATATTGTTGCCGGATCCGTCAATCATCCGGCCGGGCAACAACTATAAAGCATACAATTGTTTTAAAACGGCGATGTAATCAATTCTCGGCCGGTATCCAACCGGTATAGGGTGCCCGTTTTCTTCAATTTCTTCTTTTTTTATCGATTTTCTCCCTCCGGCAAGCATTCTATCCCAATAAAAAAATAAATGGCGGGATTCCAGCAAAAAAATTTCTTCTTCCTTCGCAAAACGGAGAATGACAAAGCAAATTCCGCCTTGCGCCACCACCTGTTTCATATGGCTGATTTGATGCTCATGGAAGTTATGAAGCGGAAAAGAAGTATGGTTTTGCGTTTCCTTTGCTTCAAAGTCTATATATTTACCGTTCATCACCCCGTTGTAATCGGTTGTGGACGGCTGTTTAAAATAGGCTTCTTTAATGACGGCTGTGCTCCGTGACTGATAATCGACCTGAACAATCTGGATCGGGGTCGGTTTTTTATGGATAACGGCAATGCCTTCCTGCAAATAATAAGCATTGGTTTCATTCAGATCCTCTTCCAGTGTCATCCCGCGGTTGCCGTATAAAATTTGGTTCGCATTTTTCCGTCCGGCTTTGTTTTTTTTCCCTTTATACTTTTTTCCGTTTGGATAACGCAATTCCATGTTCCCTCACCTCATAAGCTAAATTATATCATAGCAGAACAGACAAAGAATATGTAATAAAAAAAACAGTCTTTCGGCCCCTTTTGCGCCGGCGGGGGACAAGGAACCGGCCTGCCCGGTTTTTTTCGCTAAAAACAGGCAAAACAAAAAGCAAGGAAACATTTCCTTGCTTTTTGCTTTCATTAGGTGGAAGGGCGGTCAGGGCCGTTCAGCTTCTTATCTCCTTTTGCCAAAGACCCTTTCTGTTCCCGTGCTTTTTTCTGTTGTTGTGCTTTGTTGTCATTCGTTTTCATGGAAACCCACCTCCTGAAATTGGTGTCACCGGATTTTCCGGCATATTTATTGTTTGCAGTTCCGCCTTTTGCATACATGCCGGCACGAAAGTTGGCGCAGCCGGGAAAAATGCGCCCAAAATGGAGGCACGCTGTCGAAAGAAAACGCAAAATGAAGAAACCCGTTTTCTTTGCCGAATTGCTTCTAGTTTTGTCAGGCATGAAGGGACCGGGCCGCCTGGCAGAGAATGAATAGGCATGATGAAATTCAAGGGGGAAAACAAATGATACCGAAAGCCGCATTTTTAAACGGGCTGGAAAAAATGGAAGAGGCACTCGAAAATATTGGGACAGAGATCCGGCATAAGGCGGAGAAGGAAGCAAGAAAGCAGTCGATAAAGCAGTGGTACCATTTGAAAAAAGCAGAAATGAAGCTGGATCATTTGGAAAAAAGGGCGGAAGCATTCAGAAAAACATACAGGGCGGAAAGCTTGCGGATTGATGAAAACAAAAAAACTTCCTAAAATGAAAGAAGTCTCCCGTAAAAAAACCCGGCGAAGGGAGAATATCCGGTTAGAAGGGTGAACAGAAATGGAAGAAGGGCAATTACAAGCGTTAAACGAGCAGCTGATTGCGTACACGCTTGAGCTTTACGACCTGTACCAGGAAGTAAAGGAAACAGGGGTGGAAAAGGATTTTTTCAGCGAAGTCAAGCCTTTTTGCGATACGTTGCAGGATGCCATTGACAGGTGGCTCCCGGCCGCAAAAGCATGGGTGGAAGCCCGGAGGCCGGCGCATCTTTTTCCGTCCCAGCTTGAACATACGGCCGAAAATTTGCAAATGGTTGCGGTGCGTGCTTTTTACCCGTCATCGAGCCGCAAAATGATGCTCGACCATTTTCAGTCGGTGAAATATATTCTCCAATGCTTGCAGGAAGCATTGGAGAAATCGTAAAGGATATGGACACATCACCAATTGCCAGATGCCACATACATTATTGGTGAAGCAGGCAGGAGGCGATGGCAATGCGCGTTTTTCAAGATCCTTACAGCAGCCGGCGCACAAGAAACATAGGACGGTATCCTGTAATGCCGGGGGCCGGTCCGTATTACCCGCAATTTCCATATCCCGGGCAGCATTCCCCGCATGTTTATGGATACCCCCCAGCGCCGTATCCGTACGGCCAGCATCCGGGCGGGTACGGTCAGGCCTGGCATATGCACGGACAAAGCGGCCAGCATGCCGGGGAAGAAGCTGCCATGCATTTGTTCGGAAACCCGCTCGAGGCAGCTGAAAAGCCAAACACCCAGCACGGTGCGGCAGGGTTCGGCCATCCGTACCCGCATCAGCCTGTTCCGCCAAAGCCGCCGCAAATGGGGGGATCTTTTTTGAATTCCTTCAAATCCCAGGATGGCTCCATTGATTTTAATAAAATGGTCAATACTGCCGGACAGATGATCAATGCGATTAATCAAGTATCATCGATGGTCAAAGGGCTCGGGGGCCTGTTTACAAAATAGGCTTCCGGGCCGTTTTGCTTAAAAAAGGGACAAAAAACGGAAAAAACCGGGACGCTCCCGGCCTCTTATTCAATCCTCAGCTTTTTTTTCTTTCCTTTCGGCATCAAAATCACAAGCAGCCCGTTTTCAAATTTTGCCTGAATCTGATCCCCGTCCACCAGTGGCGGCAGGGGCACCGTCCGGCTTATCCGGCGGAATGCGCTTTTCTTTTCGTAAGCTTTTTTCGTTTCATCCAAACTTGAAACGGCTTCCTCATGCCTGGCGCTAATGGTGAGATATTGATCATAAACTTCAATCTCAATCTGGCCTTTTTCATACCCGGGCAGTTTGGCTGTCAGTACATAAGCTTCATCTTTTTCTTCAAGGCGGACCGGGATCGTATCAAAAGAAAAAAATTCATCGAGATTCTCAAAAAAATGTTTGACCGGTTTTTCCTGAAAAAATTGGTCCATCGCTTGCATCAGCCCGTAAAAAGGATGCTTTTCATCCGGGCCGGATAAATTGGACATCGGCAGGCTCCTTTCTTATTGATGATAAAGAAAATGAATGGTTGCACAGCACTCTTTCGCTGTATAATATGAAAACCAAGCGGAAAATGTGAAAGAATGCTTTTAAAACGAACGTCTATTCGATATAATAGATAGCGGGGTGAGGAAAGATGTTCAGAAAAAAGAATTTGCAGGAAATATTGGAGCAGTTGCAGATGGACCGTTCTTTCCAGGAACGGATCGTCCATTGGCATACGATTGAAGGGAAGCCGGCTGTAACGGTGCCTTTTCCTGGCAGCATCACACCGGCTGTGCTTTCGGCACTCGAAAAAAGAGGAATTTCGTCATTGTATACCCACCAGGCAGAGGCATATCGGCTTGCCATGGCAGGAAAAGATTTTACGGCCGTTACCCCGACTGCATCAGGCAAAACGCTTTGTTATAATCTGCCTGTGCTCGAGACCATCCTTCAAAACCCAGATGCACGCGCGCTCTATATGTTTCCGACAAAAGCGCTCGCGCAGGACCAGAAAAGTGAAATAAACGAAATCATTGAAGAAGCCGGCGTGCCGGTAAACAGTTATACATATGACGGGGACACGCCTTCAAATATCCGGCAGCGCGTTCGCAAAGCCGGCCATATCGTCATTACCAATCCGGATATGCTGCATTCCGCCATTTTGCCCCACCATACAAAATGGGTGTCGTTTTTTGAAAATCTAAGATTTGTGGTGATCGACGAACTGCATATATACCGCGGTGTGTTCGGCAGCCATGTCGCCAATGTGTTGCGCAGATTAAAGCGGATTTGCCGTTATTACGGGAGCGATCCGGTTTTTATTTGCACGTCCGCGACGATCCAAAACCCGAAAGAGCTGGCGGAAAAGCTAACCGGAAAAAAAATGGAACTGATTGACCAAAACGGCGCGCCAAGTGGAACGAAGCATTTTCTTTTTTACAACCCGCCGCTTGTGAATAAGCCGTTGAACATCCGGAGAAGCGCCACGCTTGAAGTCCGGAAAATTGCAGGGGAACTTTTGAAAAACAAAATCCAGACGATTGTTTTTGCAAGAAGTCGTGTGCGCGTCGAAATCATCTTAAAATACTTGCAGGAACTCGTAAAAGATGAACTCGGGGAAAAGTCGATCATGGGCTACAGGGGAGGATATCTTCCAACGGAGCGGCGGAAAATCGAGCAGGGATTAAGAAATGGGGACATATACGGGATTGTCAGCACGAACGCCCTCGAGCTCGGTGTCGATATCGGCCAGCTCCAGGTCTGTATTATGACCGGCTATCCGGGCACAATTGCGAGCGCCTGGCAGCAGGCCGGGCGCGCAGGAAGAAGGCAGGGGGAATCACTTGTCATCCTTGTTGCCGGCTCAAGCCCGCTTGACCAGTACATCATCCGCAATCCGGGCTTCTTTTTCAACCGGTCCCCGGAGACAGCGCGCATCAACCCTGATAATCTTGTCATTTTAGTCGACCATGTCAAATGCGCTGCATACGAACTACCGTTTAAAAAAGGGGAAACGTTTGGCGGCGTTGAAATCGAGGACGTGCTCGAGTTTTTAGCGGATGAACGGATTCTCCACCGGCGCGGGGATGCCTGGTACTGGATGAATGATGCTTTTCCGGCCCACAATATCAGCCTTCGTTCCGCGTCGCAGGAAAATGTCGTCATTATCGATATGACCCATGCGCCGGATGTGCGCGTGATCGGTGAAATGGACCAGTTCAGCGCGATGACATTGCTCCATGAAGAAGCGATTTATTTGCATCAGGCGGTGCAGTATCAGGTTGAAAAGCTGGACTGGGAAGAGAAAAAAGCCTTTGTCCGTGAAGTCGCTGTTGATTATTACACGGATGCCAATCTGGCGGTGGAGCTGAAAGTGCTGGAACAGGACCGAGAGACCGTTTTGCAGGATGCCATTATCGGCTATGGGGATGTGATGGTCCGGGCGATGCCGACGATTTTCAAAAAAATTAAATTTAACACGCATGAAAACATTGGCTCGGGGCCGATCCACCTTCCGGAAATGGAACTGCACACGAATGCCGTTTGGTTTTCCATGGGGGAAGACGCGGTACCCAAACATTTGCTGGAAGGCGCGCTTACCGGCGCTGCGCACGCACTCCAGTCGATTGCGCCGCTTTTTGCCATGTGTGACGCCCATGATATCCAGGCCGTGCCCCAAGTGAAAGCGATCCATGACGAAAAGCCAACAATCTTTTTGTATGACCGGTATCCGGGCGGCATCGGCCTGAGCGAAAAAATCTATGGCGGGGCAAGGGAAATTTTGGAATCTGCAAGAGCGATGGTTGTAAACTGCCCTTGCGAAGACGGGTGCCCTTCCTGTACGGGCGCAGAAACGGCTGCCGCGGGCGCAAAGCAGGCCGCCGTCCGGCTGTTTGATTTCTGGCTCGGGGCGATCAAAGGAGGGGCGCAACATGCCGGGATTAAAAGATAAATTAAACCGGATGAAAAACCATATCGTGAGAGACCAGCCTGAGCCTGCCGAACGGGTGGAAGCATCCCGGACCGATTCTGTTCCTTTCTTTGAAATGTGGGAAAAGGCGGGCGCTTCGCTGTATGATTTGGATGGCGAGTACTGCCTCATCCGTGAAGTCCGTTACCCGCTTGAAACAAAGCACGGCAAATATGCTTTTCGCGACTATTTTGATGCCGTCAAATTGTGGCAGCAAAAACCGGTCCGGCACCCTTTATCCGCCAAAGGCTACAGCCCGTTTGATTTGTTTTTTTTCGATACCGAAACGACCGGCCTCGGGGGAGGGGCGGGCAACACGATTTTTTTGCTCGGATATGCTTCCTTTACCGAAGAAAATGTCATTTTAAAACAGCATATTCTTCTGGAACCGGGGCTTGAAGTGCCGCTTTACTACAGTTTCCTGGAAAATATCGATTACACTGCGCTCGTTACATATAACGGGAAGGCGTTTGACTGGCCCCAGGTAAAGACGCGCCATACGCTTATCCGCGACCACGTCCCGCGTCTGCCTGAATTTGGCCATTTTGACTTGTACCACGCGGCAAAAAGGCTGTGGAAAGATGAACTCGGGTCCGTGAAATTAGCGAATGTAGAGCGTGAAATTCTAGGAGTGGAACGCGAAGAGGATATTCCGGGATATTTGGCGCCAATGATTTATTTTGATTTCGTTGAGCGCAAAAATCCGGAAGGCCTGCTTGGTGTCATCCACCATAACGAAGAGGACATTTTATCGCTCATTACTTTGTATACCCACCTTACGTTTCAAATTCTGGAGACCGATCCAAACCAGACGGCAAAGGAAAAACGGCTTGTTGGAAAATGGTTTGAATATATCGGCGAAGATGATGCCGCCGTGAAAAGTTTTGAAGCGGCCGCGGGCGAAAATGATCTGGCTGCCAAACACCGTCTGGCCTTCCAGTATAAAAAACAAAAAGCATATAGGAAAGCCGGAATGCTTTGGGCGGAATTAGCCGAAAATGCGCCGGATACGATCAGAGCCGAAGCGTGCATTGAGCTTTCCAAACTGTATGAACACAAGAAAAAAGACCTTTTGCAAGCCGTCCGCTATGCCGAAAAGGGACTGGAAATTTATCAAAAGTACGGCAAGTTCGGTTCAGGGAAATGGAAAAAATGCTGTTTGGAAACGGAAAAACGCCTTTTACGGTTGTACCGGAAAGCCCAAATCCCGGCGAGATCCTCTGTCAGCAAGGAAATGTCCGGGAAAAGAACCGGTTTTTAACCGCTATTTCCTGGGCAAGCGCATGATTCGACGGGGAATCCGGGATTTTGAAACGCCCCTTGTTGGGATTTGTCGGTTTCTTTTGGATCAGAGAAAAATGCGCGCTCTTTGTCGATTTCCGCCATTTTTATTGCAGCCCGCCAAAAGTCCCGTTAAAATGGTTTTTGATCAAAACGAATTGTTAAAGAGGTCGAAAAACGATGCACCGGGCTACATGGGGGGATGGGGGCAAGGATTGGAAGAAACGGCAAATTGGGTTTTTTCCTTAGTACATGTTCCCTTTCCAAGTCATAGGTTAGTAGTGTAAGAAAAAAGACGTCTGATGATGAAAGGAGATCGGAACATGTTTCACCACCATTGCCCGCCGCGGATCATGCCGGCTGTTGTGCATCCGACAAAATGCTGCGTTACGCACACCGTCCAGGATGTCATCGTGCCGCATGTTTTCCCGACGCATACAACCCATGTGAATCACCATGTATTTCATCAGCAAAACTACTTCCCGCACACGGAATCGTACGTCAATCAAACCGACCCGGGAACGGTCAGCAACTTTTTTGATCCAGTCAAACCGCACGGGCCGAAGTGCTGCTGACAAATGGACGGCAAGGGTAATCCTTGCCGTCCTGCTTTTAGGAAAACAAAAAACGAGGAGCGTAATGCATTGGGAAAAGTTGTCGCTATTACAGGTTATAAACCGTATGAACTGGGGATATTCGGGACGGACCACCCGGGTATTCGCTATATTCAAACGGCCATCAGAAGGCGGTTAGTGGAATTGCTCGATGAAGGGTACGAATGGGTACTCATTTCCGGGCAGCAGGGCACCGAACTTTGGGCTGCTGAAACCGTTTTTGATCTACAAGCGGAATACCCGGAACTTAAACTCGCTGTGTTAATGCCGTTTGAAGGGCAGGAAGAAAAGTGGAAAGACGAACAAAAAGCATACTACGAGATGGTGCTTTCCCAGGCCGATTTTGTTGCCGCCATCTCGAAAAGGCCGTACGAAAGCCCGCAGCAGTTCCGCAATAAAAACCGGATTTTCTTACATAAAAGCGACTGCCTGATGATTGTGTATGACGAAGAACGCGAAGGGTCTCCGAAATACTTGTTCGAAGCTGCAAAAAAGTTCAGCGAATCGCACCCGTATGACATCCGCATCATTGACTTTTACGATTTACAGGCAATAATAGAAGAAGAACAGACAGATTTTTAGGCAAGCTGTGGTACAATTGACAAATAAAAAGGTTTTTGAAAAAATGAAATTATGTCTGGGAGATGTAAGGTGGTGCAAACATGTTATCGGATCAAATTAAATTGACGGCGAAAGACATTTTGGAAAAAGAGTTTAAAACGGCTGTCAGAGGCTACCGGCAGGAAGAAGTAGACAAATTTCTGGATCTGATCATAAAAGATTATGAAACGTTTAATCAGACGATTGAGGAGCTCCAGCAGGAAAACCTCCGGCTCAAAAAGCAGGCGGAAGAACTAGCAAAACGGCAGCCTGTACAGCAAATGACCGGGACAACGAATTTCGATATTTTAAAACGGCTGTCCAATCTTGAAAAACATGTTTTCGGCAACAAATTAAATGAATAGCCGGCTAAAAAATGTGTGAAATTTTTCTGTAGAAAAGGGCACGGGGAAGCGGCATAAAAAAAACAGACAATCGCTTGCCCGAACCCGGTATGGCAATGCAGGGGGAAGAAATTGACACATCCGTTAAAAATTACAGCTTGCAAGTCCCGGTTTCTTTTTATATAATAGATAAGCGTTGTGAATAACGTTCGGGTAATCGCTGCAGCCTGAAAACGGCTGTTGAGGAAAGTCCATGCTCGCACGGTGCTGAGATGCCCGTAGTGTTTGTGCCTGGCGAATTCATAAGCCAGGGCAGCCTTGATTCAAGGCTGACGGCAGGGAAAACGCCTAAACCTTTAACGGCATGGCGGAGTACCCTTGAAAGTGCCACAGTGACGAAGCTTTACGGGAAACCGTAAAGGTGGAACGAGGTAAACCCCGCAAGTGAGCAACTCAAATCATGGTAGAGGCACTCTTTCTGAGGAAATGAACGAGGAAAGAGACAAGCGTATTGCTTGTAGATAGATGATTACCGCCTTCGTACGAGATGACGCCACATCGTTTGCAGTACAAAGGCACAGAACATGGCTTACAGAACGTTATTCTGGCTGAATCGGAAGAATCGGGCCGGCGCTGCGGTATTTTGATATACAGCAGGCGCCCGGCCTTTTTTATACATAATTTTTTAAAACGTGTTATTTGGTACGGCATGCCATACAATAAGAAATATTAGACGAGAGATGGTGGGAAAATGTCTGACTTTCAATTGATCGCGACAAGCGCAATGGGGATCGAGGCGCTTGTAGCAAAAGAAGTGCGCGCACTCGGCTACGACTGTACGGTGGAAAACGGGAAAATCGAATTTGCCGGGGATGAATCGGCGATTGCCCGTGCCAATCTTTGGCTGAGGTGCGCGGACCGCGTCAAAATCAAAGCCGCTGAATTTAAGGCGGAAACTTTCGATGAACTGTTTGAAGGGACAAAAGCGGTTCCCTGGGAGGATTTTCTGCCGCGCGATGCCGAGTTCCCCGTCACCGGAAAATCGGTCAAGTCAAAGCTATTCAGTGTCCCGGACTGCCAGGGGATCGTCAAAAAAGCAATCGTTGAACGGCTAAAGTCCCGCTATAAAGGAACGAGCTGGTTTGAAGAAAACGGCCCGCTTTTTAAAATTGAAGTGGCGTTATTGAAAGACGTGGCCACGATTACGATCGATACAAGCGGGGCCGGGCTGCATAAACGCGGCTCCCGCGCGGCGCAAGGGCCGGCGCCGATCAAAGAAACGCTTGCCGCCGCGCTGATCCGGCTGACAAACTGGCACCCGGACCGGCCGTTTCGCGATCCGTTTTCCGGCTCCGGCACGATTCCGATCGAAGCTGCGCTCATCGGGCAAAATATTGCACCGGGTTTTAACCGCGATTTTTTATGCGAAACATGGCCGTGGATGAGTGAGACCGTCTTTGAAAAAGCGCGCGAAGAAGCGGAAGATCTCGCCCGGTACGACCAGCCGCTTGATATATCCGGTTCAGATATCGACCCTGGGATGGTTGAAATCGCACGGCAAAATGCCAATGAGGCAGGACTTGGCGGCATCGTCACGTTTAAACAGATGCAGGTGGCCGATTTTACGGCGCAGGAAGCATACGGCACGATTGTGGGCAATCCGCCGTACGGTGAGAGAATCGGTGAACGGACGGAAGTGGAAAACATGTACCGGGAGATGGGCCGGGCATTTGCCAAGCTTGACACATGGTCAGTTTATATTTTGACGTCGGACGAACAGTTTGAACGCGCATACGGCAAAAAAGCGACGAAAAAGAGAAAGCTTTATAACGGGTCGATCAAAACCGATCTGTACCAGTTTTGGGGACCGCGCCCGCCGCGGAAAACAGAAAACTAAGCAAGCCGAATGGTTATCGTTTGTGCGCCGCGTGAAACATGATAAGATGGACGTGCAAGTGATTTGACGGGAGGCATGATGATGGGAACAGAGTCGATTGAAAAACTGGAGCAGGACTTTTTGACATATGTCAAAAAAATCAAAGCTTATGAAGAAGCGCTCGCCCTCATATACTGGGATTTGCGGACCGGCGCGCCGAAAAAAGGCGTCGGGCAGCGCGCGGAAGTGATCGGCATTTTATCGGGTGAAGTCTTTGACATGCAAACTTCAAAAGAAATGGCCGAATTTTTGGAGAAGCTTTTGCCGCACAAGCAGCAATTGCCGGAACGGACAGCCGGTACATTGGAAGAATGCCGGAAAACATACGAACGCAGCAAAAAAATCCCGCCTGACGAATACCAGGCTTATACGGTGCTCGTCTCGAAAGCGGAAAATGTTTGGGAAGAAGCAAAGGAAAAAGCAGACTTCTCCTTGTTCAAGCCTTATCTCGAACAAATCGTGGCATTCAAAAAGAAATTTGTCCGCTACTGGGGGTATGAAGGCCATCCGTATAATCCCCTGCTCGATCTGTATGAACCGGGCATGACGGTCGATGTACTCGACCGTGTATTCGAACAAGTGAAAGATGCGATTGTGCCGCTTGTCCAGAAAATCAGTATGTCGGAAGAAAAACCGGATACGGCATTTCTTTTTCACCCATTCCCGAAAGAAAAGCAAAAAGCGTTTACGCTTGAAATACTAAAGCAAATGGGCTTTGACTTTGAGGCGGGACGGCTGGATGAAACGGTGCATCCGTTTGCAACCGGCATCAACCAGGGGGATGTGCGGATTACGACACGTTATAATGAAAACGACTGGCGCGTCGATGTGTTCGGCGTCATGCATGAAGGCGGGCACGCTTTGTATGAGCAGCATATTTCAAAAGACTTGTCGGGTACGCCGCTTGCAGAAGGCGCGTCAATGGGGATACACGAATCACAATCCCTGTTTTTTGAAAACATCATCGGCCGTTCTTTTCCGTTCTGGAAGAAAAATTATCCGCTTTTGAAACAGTTTGCATCCGGCCAGTTTGATGACGTGCCGCTTGAAGCATTTTACCGTGCAGTGAACGAGGCGAAACCATCCCTGATCCGGATTGAAGCCGATATGTTGACGTATCCGCTTCATATTATGGTGCGGTATGAAATTGAAAAAGCGCTCCTCAATGATGAAATCGAAGTCGGGGAACTCCCGGAAATCTGGAATGCGAAATATGTGGACTATCTTGGCATCCGGCCGGCACATGACGGAGAAGGCGTACTCCAGGATGTGCATTGGGCCGGCGGGGATTTCGGCTATTTTCCGTCTTATGCGCTCGGCCTGATGTACGCCGCCCAGTTCAAACATGCGATGTTAAAATCGCTGCCGGATTTTGACAAGCTTGTGGAATCGGGCAATCTGGAGCCGGTGCGGAAATGGCTCACGGCGCATGTTCACCGGTTCGGCAAATTGAAAAAACCTGCCGATATTTTGCGCGATGCCACCGGTGAAGCGCTTAACCCGAAATACTTGATTGATTACTTAACCGAAAAATATACCGATGTATACCGGATCAAAGATTAAGATCGAACTTTCGGCTAACAAACAGTGCGGCAGCCGCCGGTTTCAGAAAGAAAACCGGAAACCTGCGTATGCTGCAGATCCGGTGTGCGTACCCTAACACAGGCAATTGTAACGATGGAAAAAACGGTGGATATTTCGGTTTTTCTATCCATGTTGCCCGCCGACTTTTCTGTAAAATTTTCGGCGGATGTTGCCTGCATTTTGCCAAACGCGAACAAAAAGAAAGACGGAAAATCCGCCGTTCGGAAATTTCGTCTTTACATACCGGAAAGATACCCTTATACTTTTATTATAAAAACTGAACGCATTCACTCATATAATCGCGGGAATATGGCCCGCAAGTTTCTACCAGGCTGCCGTAAACGGCCTGACTATGGGTGGGCAATGGGAACGTTGTGGATGTTCCTTTTCCTTTTTGCACATGAAAAAGCTCAAAGGCGTTGCTTACTCCATTTTTTGTGGGTGCAGCGGCCTTTGGGCTTTTTTTCTGAAGGCCGCATGTTTCAATCAAGATCAATGCAGCGAAGGCAAAGAGGAGGAAAAACATTGAAAGCTTTACAAGAAAAAATTAGAAAAGATGGCATCGTGCTTTCGGACGAGGTGCTGAAAGTGGACGCTTTTTTAAATCATCAGGTCGATCCTGTCCTTATGAAACAGATCGGGGAAACATTTGCCGGGCTGTTTAAGCAGGATGGTGTAACCAAAATTTTGACGCTCGAATCTTCTGGCATTTCGCCCGCATTAATGACAGCACTTGAATTAAACGTTCCGATGGTTTTTGCCCGGAAAAGAAAACCGTTCACGCAGGACGCGGACGTATATGAAGCTTCCGTCCATTCATTTACAAAACAAACAAACCATATCATTTCCGTTTCGCGCGCTTTTTTAAATCAAGCTGACCGGGTGCTTATCGTAGATGATTTTCTCGCAAACGGCCAGGCAGCAGAAGGGCTGATCGATATAATAGACCAGGCGGGGGCTGAACTTTGCGGCATCGGCATTGTGATTGAAAAAGCATTCCAGCCGGGCGGAAAAAGGCTGCGCGACCGGGGCATCCGCGTGGAGTCGCTCGCATCCATTCGGTCGCTTGAAAACGGTACGGTCACATTTCAAGAGGAGGTGCATGCCAAATGAAACCGGAAAAAACGAAAATGACCGTACTGGCGCTCCAGCACGTTTTGGCGATGTATGCGGGCGCAGTCATTGTACCGATTATTACCGGCAGTTCCCTAGGAATGAATAGCAGGCAGCTGACGTATCTTGTTTCCGTTGATATTTTCATGTCCGGCCTTGCGACACTGCTGCAAATCTGGAAAAACCGGTTTTTCGGCATCGGGCTTCCGATTGTGCTCGGCTGCACCTTTACCGCCGTCGGGCCGATGATCGCAATCGGCAAGCAGTACGGCGTTTCAGCTGTGTACGGCGCTATTCTCGTATCAGGGCTGTTTGTCATTTTGATCAGCAAATTTTTCAGCAAGCTGGCCCGCTTTTTCCCACCAGTTGTAACCGGGTCGGTTGTGACGATTATCGGCGTGACACTTATTCCGGTTGCCATGAAAGATATGGCGGGCGGAGACGGTAGCAAAGATTTCGGCTCCCTGGCCAATATTGCCCTTTCATTCGGCACTTTGCTCATCATCGTCCTTTTGCAGCGGTTTGCAAAAGGGTTTATCCGTTCGATCTCGATTTTAATCGGGCTGGCAATCGGCACCGTCGCGGCTGCATTGTTCGGAAAGGTCAGCTTTGCCCCGGTTGCGGAAGCCTCGTGGGTGCATATCGTGCAGCCGTTTTATTTCGGCATGCCGACTTTTGAGTGGAGCGCTTGTATCACGATGATCCTTGTGGCGCTCGTCAGTCTTGTGGAGTCTTCCGGTGTTTACTTCGCTTTAAGCGGGATCACCAAACAGCCGCTCCATGAAGATGACCTTGCGAGGGGTTATCGGGCTGAAGGTCTTGCCGTCATGCTTGGCGGATTATTTAATGCTTTCCCGTACACCGCTTTTTCTCAAAACGTCGGCCTCATCCAGCTTTCGGGCGTGAAATCGAAAAACGTGATGGTACTTGTCGGCTCCTTTTTGCTCCTTTTTGGGCTGATTCCGAAATTAGGCGCCCTAACGACGATTATTCCATCTTCCGTACTCGGCGGGGCGATGATTGCGATGTTCGGGATGGTCATTGCGTCAGGCATCAAAATGCTAAGCAAAGTCGATTTCGCCAATAACGAAAACTTGTTTATCATTGCCTGTTCAATCGGGATTGGCCTTGGCGTCACGGTGGTACCTGATATTTTCAAAGGTTTGCCGTCGAATATCCAGCTCCTTACGCAAAGTGGCATTGTCGCAGGTAGTGTGACGGCGATTGTGCTGAATCTTTTTTTTCATATCCTTCCGAATAAACAAGAGGCAAAAGCAAAGGTGAAAAAAGTCGGGACACAGGCATCCTGACAGCATGAAAAAAGCTGAACCGGAATCCGGTTCAGCTTTTTTCGGGTTAATTTAAATTGCCGGTATTGATGACCGGCTGTGCGGCCCGGTCGGATACAATCGAAACCATCAGATTGTTGATCATCACCATTTTCCGCTCTTCGTCCAGTTCAAAGC
>NZ_JARTJQ010000103.1:0-43418 GCF_036225245.1 Weizmannia sp. CD-2023 | reverse complement strand
AGTATTTTCAATTAGCTTATAATCTGATACAATAACCATAATCGTTATTTTTGGTGGGACATTCCCCGTATAGCTGATGGTACAGTTATACATCATGGGGGATGTCCTTTTCCTTTCTCAAGAATAAATACGAGGACATTATACTCGTCAAATTCCGGACAGGCAATACCGTCAACTTTCGGTTATTTTTGGATGTCAGAAACAGTCTGCGGCAGGTATTTCTCTTTTTCATAAAGGTATGCTTCCCTTATTATATAAGCTAAGGCATTTCCTATACATATCCAAGCAGTTTCCAGATCAGGATCTTCTTCGAGTTCCATATATGTCATAATATCTTTTTCATCCATATTTTCCAAGTATAAATACAGACTGTATGCATCAATATTTTTATATTTAATCCAATCCCAAGCTTTGTTCAATGACTCTAAAGCAATCTCATAGCCTTCAGATTGCGAAGTTTTGTCAATAACTAATTCAGTAAGTAATAATAAATATACCATTTTTGCATCAATATTTAAGTTATCAAATTTTTTCATCCTGACCCTCCTCTAATTGATCAACGTATATTCCATTTTTTGCTCTGAATGATAACCTCAGTCTCACAGGTGACATCTATTAATAAGTTAGGATTTCTTTTTTGAAATTGTGGATAACTTCAAAAACTATAATATAATTATTAAGTCAACCTTTCTTGTATTGGCTTACTTAAATGAGTGAAGTCCTTATCTGTTAAATGCGTGTCCGAAACGATTCCAACAGATGAATCGTTATGAAGCAACTTGCTTAACCCATTCCAATACTGAGTTAGGAATTTTACTTCAACTTATATATCATGACGTATCTCTATTTTCTTTTTTAAAAATTTTCAAACTTCTGTCTCGTAATTTTTGTCATAATCAGGAACACATGGCTCTTTTAAGATATCTGTTAATGGATACTCATCATCAAAGCCATCATCCCCTAATTCATAACATTAATTGTTTCGGGGTTGAATTTCGTCAGAAATAGCATCATCATAATCCTGTAATTCTTCCGAAATTTCTTTTAATCGCTCAATATTGTTTGTGAATTCGTCGTAAGAAATTTCTTGGTACTCAAAAATTCCCTCGCCATATTTATCACTGTCAAATATTTTTACCTCAGTACCTAATTTCATTAATATATCAACTAAGCTTTTTAAACTCTCCATGTCATCAATGTTATTTGCATCACTCGCTGCTAATAAATCGTTGTTTTCAATTTTACTTTTTATCTCTGAAATCCCTAATCCTGTGTACTTTCTCAATGGTATAATATATTTGCTAAGTTGGCTATCAGCAGCTAACTTAATTGCGATTTTGCTCATATATCATGCTCCTTTCTATTAAAATTCCTCTGTAAAATTCGGGTTAACTGGTCTACCAGGAGCATTTTTACTATAATTTCCGCCATGCCAGCCCTTTAAATGCTCTCTAGTGGTTACTGGATAGATTAACTCTCCTCTGTTAGATACATGTGGATAATTCATCGCATTATAAGTATGGTGCCCAATAATTGGTTGACCATCAAACTGAGGTTTTCTTCCTTTTAAAATTTCTTGTCTCTGTTCTGCATTCCAATCTCTTGTTGTTGGCTTTCCATATAAAATTCTTTTCTTCTCTTGTTTCCAAAATTGGTTAACACCTGCAACTCTTCTTTTTAAAAATCTATTATTCCATTGATATCTTTTATATTCTTCTTTTATTACTGTGCGCTTTTCAATTTTTTCTTTTATTATTTTCTGCTGAGCCCTGTTTAAAGATTTGTACGGTACCTGCTTTGGTGTTAAATTAAGTTCTGCTTTACTCACTCTTTGAGCAATAATTTCTGCCCCTGCGGATACTTTCCTGGTCTGCAGAACATTGCCTGTACCTTTCTTAACCAGCCCACTCTCTGTACGGTTCTTTAAAATCTTACTAAACATAGCCTTAGTACTGTTCTCTATTACATATCCATTTTCCGCAGGAGCCCGTACACGCCCGATTCCATCAGCTACAAGGCCCATCTGTCGCGGCGGAATATTTCTGGCAAAAGTATAGGCAGAGTCCGCTGTTCTTGATGCGTCAATTATATCATCTGTAATCTTCCTCTTCATTTTTTGCGGCGCATCTTTAGCCAGGTTTGCCGCGCTGCGAATGCGGGATTTTCCAAGTGCCAATGCATTGCTGACTAATTTGGTGATAGGCTCAGGTTTCTGCTTCGCAAAGTTGATACCGATACCAATTCGGCTTTGCTGAAATCCCCCCATATAGTTGACGACACGGGAAGTGCCTGCAAATTTCGCCATACCGTTTATGCCAGGCACAATATCGAGTGGTGCCAAGACACCGCGAGATACTCTTTCACTGTTTTCAAGCTCTCTTCCCGATGTCCAATCCTTACCAGAGACAGCGGAGCCTAATTCCACTACACCATAAGCCGCGCCAAGGGCGATCCCGGCTGGCGGGCAGATGATGGAGGTGCCGACAATAACGGCAAGGCTTGCGATCTGGCCCCAAAATTCTTTTTTCTTCTGCGCGTCACGGATCGAGTCGTACTGAAAAGCACGCGAATGCAGGACAGCCTGTTCGTAATCTTTTTCGAAAATCCCCTGATCCGGGTTTTGTAGTTTCAAATTGTCGTATTCCTCTTTCATTTGCTTCGCATAAGCGTTACTGCCGTTGAATAGGTCTTCTAGGCTGACTTCGGCTTTAGAGACGTCCATGGTGTTTGAACCGTACTCACCCGGAATGACGACCGTCTTTTTGGCACCGATCCGGTTTTTCGTTTTAATTTCGGGAATGGAGAGGCTTTCCATCGCATCAGTAAACGCGTCAATGTCTTTGTAAAAGGGCTCGTCTATGGTGCGGTCGACAATCTCGTCGTCTTTGCCCGCAAACCGATGGAGCACGGAGAAATCCTCGAACAGATCCTTGTAAACAGCTTTGTGGCTGGTGTGACTAAAAGAGATCACACCGTCAACATCGTATTTTTCGATATCCGCCTGGGCTTCTTCGAGCAGATCGCTGATTTTCTTTAAATTGTCAATCATGCCCTTGCCCAAATGTCCTGCCCCGATTAACTCTCCGATTCCTTCTTCCGACTTTTCCCACTCTGAAGGAATATATTTGACATCTATAGCAAGACTCCTTTGAAAAGTGTTTATAATTTTAAAAAAATGACCTTTCTCAATCATTATTCAACCTGCATGAAGCACTGTCAAGCCAAGATTTATCGAGCAAGCAACTGATCAATTACTCCTCGTCTTTTTTGGCTAGCTTATTTTATAAATTTACCCAAATACCCTTGTTTGTTTGCAGTGTTTTTTCTGCTTTTTAAATAATTCAGGAAAATAAATTTTGGAGGTTCACTTGAAATTCCGGGAAAAGCTGCGACTTTACCCACCCCGCTTCCTTTGCAACATCTTTTAAAATATAGTTTTCTTCATCATTCAATACATATAATTGGACCGTTTTCAAGATCGGGTTCACAATCCAATATTCTTTTACCCCGTACTGCATATACAGATTTAATTTTGTGACTAAATCGTGGGCTTGATTAGAGGGGCTGACAATCTCAACTATTAAAGTTGGAACCCCGGTATACCGCGTTTCCCCCAATCCATTTTTGTCGCAAATGACGGATAAATCAGGAACAACAATCTTTTTCCCTTCGATGCCATCTTTTTTTAGTTCAATATCATATGGAGAGAGGAACACTTCACAATCTGCCTCTTCCAACAAATGATACAGTTGGACGTGCAGGCGGCCCTGGATCCTTTGATGAGCAGTAGAGGGAGAAGGAGACATATATACAATCCCATCTATATATTCACAAACTTGTTCATGCTGTTCGCGTCTTTTGTAAAATTCCTCCAAAGAAATGGGGTGTTTATGCGGCAAACTCATATGCCAGACTCCTTTCTTTTTGGACAACCATTTTCCGTGAACTTTTTCTTTTATTGTTTACCAGCATGGTGGAAGAAGTCAAGGTTCTATCTATTGTGGGTGCCAATGTGTCGATGACCTTCCCATTTTAGCGAATATCTTCATTCCTTGCTCCATACATTCACTCATTTTGCATTTTCATTTCTGACTGTCTTACTTCAATTGCTATCGAAAAATTAGAGATTTACGATATGAATTTTTAATTAAAATATTTAAAATTTATTCATAAAATGATACAATTGAAAATACAATGATGGAGGGCGGAAGAAAGGGGAGGATAAAATGGAAACTAAATTATAATTGCAAGGCTGCTCTAAAAGTAGATATTCCTTGGAGAAGAAAACAAAGAGCGTCACGAAATAAGCAATGGGAACTTGACCGTCTTTACCATGCAGCTATTTTTTACAAAAATGTAATTGCCTATCGCAATGAAATCTTAAATGCTGAATATATTAAGAAACGAAAAACATTCATTTTTAAAATCTTCCCTTGATTCGGCAATGGAAGCTTATAAACATTTGGCAGGATCACTTAAAAAATATAAAAAAACGCTATGGGTCAACAAACCATGAATTCTTTATGAAAGTGAGAAAATGAATGTTGAAAAATTTAATCATAAATCGAGATTTTGGCCTTTTATGGACTTCTACTGCAATTAATTCAATAGGAAACCAAATGTCCATTATCGCATTTCCTTTGGTCGGCATCTATTTGTATGGTACAAATGCAATGGAGACATCAATTATTAGTGCCCTGACATTTTTGCCCAATTTATTATTTGGTTCTCATGCCGGCGTTTACACTGATTTACATAATAAAAAAAGAATTTTGGTTGTATCCAATTTAGCAAACTTTTTTGTTTTATTTTTGTTGTTTCTATTTACAGTGACTCATACTTTACCTCTGTTTGTTTTTTATGGGGGTATTTTTTTAAGTAGCAGTTTAGGCATTTTTAATGGATTTGCTTTCTTTTCTGCAATACCATTCATAGTAGATAGAAAAAATTTACAGGAAGCGAATTATCGGCTGGAAATCACGAATGGTACGATCCAAACAGTCGGACCTTCACTGGGTGGAACCATTATTCAGCTTCTGACTGTCCCATTTGCTATGTTAGTCGATGCGTTTAGCTTTTTGGCAGCTGGCATAATACAACTATTTTTACCCAATCAATTACAAGCAGAGAAACAAGAAAAAAAGCAAACAAAATACTGGGGGCAGATTAAAGAAAGCTATTTATTTGTGGTTCGTCATGAAATCCTGTCCCCTATTGCTTTGAGCTACTTTTTCGTCGTCTTATCCATTGGTTTGTTTCAATCTCTACAAGTTTATTATTTGTCACGCGTGATGCATCTCAACGCTTCACTTATTGGAATCGTCTTAAGTATAGGAAATATAGGCTTCTTAATAGGTTCCATTCTATCTAAATACCTTTCAAAAAAGATTGGCAGCGGCAAAAGTGTCATCTTGTCATTGTTTTTATATTCGTTAGGCTTTTTTCTTTATTTTATTGCCAGCCCATCTTCTCTTTACTTCATCATTTTAGGACAAATGATCATCAGCTTTGCACCGCCTATTTATAATGTTAATGTGCTCACAATGAGACAAAAATTGGTAGGAAAAGAGATGTTGGCTAGAGCTGCAGCCATCTGGAGAGTTTTAGGAAAAGGAATGGTGCCTGTTGGTGCTTTAATTGGCGGATTTATTTCCACCATATTTCAAACAAGGACGGCAATATTAGTAGCAGTTGTGATTGGACTCATCGGACTGATTCCGGTGATCATGTCGAAAAAATTAAGAGATTATCGTGATTCTGTTGACTAGAGGGGGCAACAAGACGGTAAATTGTCAGAGTGCAAATGGCTGTCTGCCGTTTTAGAAATTGAAGAAAAGCCGCCCATAGCTAAAAAACCCTGAAAACCTTTTTCAGTTTTCAGGGCGGTATTTTTCATTATTCAGCTTTGAGTACTTTTTTTACACTGGAACTTTGGTTTTGGTCGGATTGTGCTTGGATGGTCTCGTTAATGGCTGCATTTCTTTTCCGCATTTGTTTATGGTACCAGGCAAATAACAGGATGTATCCAGCCAGTGCCAGAATGGAAAAAGCAATGAGCTTCAAATCCAGCGTATTAGCTGCTTTCCCAAACAAGATGGCGAGCATTTTCTCAATTGGATCCGAGTCAACAGATGAGAAGAGTGCGCCTTTTGAAAGCCCTGCCGGAAAACTGTGCATGGCAATCGATGCTGATGTTAAGAATTTGGCAATGAGTGTTGCCCCCCAAAGGAACAATGGGATCATCACCGTTCCGATAATGGTCATCCGGATCACTCTTCCACGGGTAACAATCAAGAGTGCCGGCGTCAGCACCGTCAGCAAAATCCCTCCAAGCGGCAAGACGTGGTTTCCTGGTAAAAACATGGCTTCCACTAACAGAATCGGCGCAAGAATGTTGGCTACCGCCCAAACTTCTGCTCTTGGGGCAAGAATCGGCCAGTCAATGGCGATAAACAGTTTTCTTCCGCGCAATCGCTTGCTCATGATTTGGGTAATCCCGTCTGATAGCGGGTCAATCGCCGGGGCAAACCATCCGCCGACAAAAGCAAACAATTCAAGCGAAACCCCTGCGGTAAAAGCAAGCGCAAAAGTATCTTTGAGAGATTGCTGCCCCAATAAACCGATGAAAATCCCGAGGTATGCACCAATCGCAAATTTGCTTCCCCAGAAACCGATTTTTTTATTGAGGGTTTCGGCATTAAAGTCAAATTTATCAATAAACGGGAGAAATTTATCAATCACCTTGTTAAACACCATCGCGACCGGAGCGACTAACAATGACGGGTGTGCCGTTGTTGTAATATTGGTTTGGTCATAATCAAGGAGCTCATTAATGGTCGGTTTCATGACATCCGAATTGATCAGCATCAGCGCGTAAACAAATGCGACAAATAATGTTGTAACGATCATATTGTTTCCGGAGTAATGCAAAATCAGCAATCCTAGAACGGAAATGTTCCAAATATTAAACAAGTCAACATTTAATGTGCTGGTTGCCTTCGCAATCAAAAGAATAAAGTTTGTGATGAGGCAAATAAAAGCAAAATAAAGTGTGTAAATCGATCCCCAGGTGATCACCGCTAGCGGCGCCCATCCCAGGTCGGTAATGCCAAGTGATACGCCGGTTGCCTTCACAAAGTTTTGAAGGGCCGGGCCGAACGCACTTGTCAATAATGAGATAACGGCACTCATACCTGTGAGCGCCAATGCCATCCGAATCCCGCCTTCAATGGAACGCGAGATAGATACGCCTACACACAAAGATAAAATGGTAATGATAAAAAACATCATGGCTGGTGCGCCTAAGTCTATAAAAAAGCGAAAACCTTCGTTTAATTTATCGACAATCATCATGGTGGTGTCCCTCCTTTTGCCTCGTAACCGGTTACGTAAACGAAACAAAAAGGATTGTCTATAATATAGCAAACTCCCAAAAAAAATTCAACCGTTTTCATAAAAGAAAATATATCCAAATTTCCTCTAGCATTTTGATCCTTTTTCTGAAAGGCGGCCTTTTTGCGGGAAAATGGAACGGCTTTCGCTTTTCAGCCAGCGTTGAATAGGCAAAAAGTTTAGGCTTGGCACAATTCTGGCGGCTTTTGCTAACATAAATGCATAGAACTTTGTACGCAAAAGTTGAGGGAGAGGAGAAATCAAACGTTTTTTGCAGCTATAGAAGTGATTACTATTTCTTTATATGAAGCAATGTCTATTCTGATCATCATTAAATGTTGGCACGAAAAATTTAAGTTCATTTTATATCTGCTGTTGAAATGCATGTTGCTGGTAAATCGAATTCTTGAAAATATTAACCGGCTAATTTTCATTCTTCCGCGGGTGCCCTATTTAATATGTCATGAGCATCTAATATTAGAAGGAAACCGGGAAATATACAGAAAAAATGATTTTACAAAAAGAAACCGTTGACAAAATAAAGAAAAAGGCTTACATTAGTAACGTAATCGGTTACGTAAGACGAAAAGGAGTTTATGCTCATGGTAACAATACGCGATGTGGCAAAAGCAGCCGGTGTTTCAACTGCAACGGTATCCAGAATTTTGAACAATAAAGGCGAAGCCAGCCCGGAAACGATTGAACGCGTACGTAAAATTGCAGAAGAAATGAACTATAAGCCGAATACATTGGCAAAAAGTTTATCAAAAGGAAATACAAATTTAATTGCTTTGCTGATTCCTTCATTGGAAAATCCTTTTTTTCCGGAATTGGTGAAGGCGATTGAAGAAGCTGCCAATGCTTATGGTTACCATGTGTATTTATGCAACAGCGATGATGAACGGGCAAAAGTAAAATACTACCTGGATTCCGTTCTAAGCAGCTATGTAACAGGTGCGATTATTAATTCGCTGTACGTGAAAACAAAAGATCTCGATTTCCTGGAAAGCCGGGGAGTCCGTACCATTACCATCGACAGATCGCAGTCGGACCACCCTTATTCTTCCATTACAGTGGATCATAAAAAAGGAGCAAGACTTGCGGTACGGCACCTTATAAAAGAAGGCGGATGCCGTAAAATTGTCCATCTGTCGGGCCCGAAAGATGAAAAAAGTGCAAATGACCGTTTAACCGGCTACCTGGAAGTTTTAAAAGAGGATGGGCATGGGCAAGTGCCACAGGTAGTTTACGGGAATTTCAGCATGGAAAGCGGATATGAAGCGGTGAAAGGCCTGATAAAAAGCGGAGCGTCCTTTGACGGCATTTTCAGTTCGAACGATGCCATGGCGTTAGGGGCCATCCGCGCTTGTACGGAAGCCGGGTTAAAAGTGCCTTCCGATATGAAAATCGTTGGCTATGATCATATCCAGTTTTCGCGGTTCTCCACGCCACAATTATCGACGGTTGACCAGCAAAAACATAAAGTAGGCCGGCTGGCGATTGAGGAATTGAACCGTTTAATCCGGAATGAAAACGAAAAACCGAGGAAATATGAAGTAAAACCCGAACTTGTTGTACGGGAGTCATCGGTTGATTGATAGCCGGCAGGGTTCCGGGGGATGGAGAGCTGCACCTTGATTCAAGGCAATTCCGTCCCATTTGTGAAGCAAAAAAAGGAAATGATGAGTCCGGGGCAAAGTTTTTAATTTTGACTTCATGCAAGTGAGCGTTGCCCCTGTTTCGGTTTCCGTTTTAAAACGAAATACCCCCCATGGCGCGGGGTTATACGAGGAGTGAAGAAGATGAATAAAATAGGACCGTCTTTGATGTGTGCAGATTTGGGACATTTAGCAGAAAACATAAAAGAGATGGATGAAGCCGGCGTTGATTTTTACCATCTTGATGTGATGGACGGCTTATTTGTGCCGAATTTCACACTTGGACCCGATTTTATCCGGACCGTCCGAAAGTTGACCGATAAACCGTTGGATACACATTTAATGATTAAACAGCCTGAAAGATTCATTGACTTATTTGCTGACTGTGGATCAGATATGATCTCCATTCATGCAGAAGCAACCGATAATTTGCAGGGAGCACTTGCCAGGATCAAGAACGCGGGTTTAAAAGCCGGTGTCGCCATTAATCCTGCAACGCCGCTTGATGTGCTGGATTATGTCTATGACGTAACCGATTACGTTGTTGTCATGACGGTAAATCCGGGATTTGCCGGCCAGAAATTTATTCCGGCTGTATATGATAAAATTGCCCGGCTCCATGAAATCATCACACGCAACAAATTTAATATTGAGATAGAGGTAGACGGGAATATCGGTGCATCCACGATTCCGACCTGCAAAGAAAATGGCGCCACAATGTATGTGTGCGGAACAAGCGCCGTATTTAAAAAGGAAGGCACGCTGCGGGAAAATGTGGAACGTACGAGAAACTTATTAGATGCCCATGCCACAGTGAACGCGGCATCAGCAGGAGAATAAAAATCAGCCGGCGCATATTTTCAGGAAAGAAGACCTAATTGGACAATTCAACCTGCTTCGCTTGTGTTTATGTCTAATTAGAGGATCCAATTGGACAATTCCGACTGCCTCCGCAGTGTTTTTGTCTAATTAGAGCTCCTATCGGGACAAAACACCTGGCAGACATGGACCTTTTGTCTAATTAGGATATCCAATTGGCCAATTCGCCTTGCCTCATCAGTGGTTACGTCTAATTGGAAAATCCAATTGGCCAATTCTGATTTGCCCCGCAGTGTTTTTGTCTAATTAGGATATCCAATTGGACAATTCAACCTATCCCGTCTGATCTTTTGTCCAATTAGACATCCATGCCGCTGTGAGTGTGGCACCATCAGAAAGCGAAAATCAGCCGGCGCTATATTTTCAGGATAGATGAGGCATCGTGGCAATTGCATCATTCAAAGCGGACATACAGAGGAGGAACCGACAATGGAATTCGATGTTGTGGTGGTAGGAAGCATTAACATGGACGTTGTGGTAAACTGTGAAACTTATCCGAAATACGGGAATACGGAATTTTGCCAATCGATTAAAATGCTGCCGGGGGGCAAAGGTGCCAACCAGGCAGCCAGCGCAGCAACACTTGGCAAAAAGGTTGCAATGGTTGGTTCGGTCGGCAATGACAGCGCAGGCAACCAGATGCTTGAAAATTTGCGCAGCCGGGGTGTGGATGTCACCGGCGTTATGAAGACAGATAAAGCCGGAACCGGGACGTTTATTGCACTTGTGGACCAGTCAGGGGAAAACACGATGGTTGGCACAATCGGCGCCAATGAAGCATTAACCGGGCAAGATATTGAAAAAGCTTTCGCGAATTTGAAAGCGAAAATTTTATTGATACAAATGG
The DNA here is from genome assembly GCF_036225245.1 of Weizmannia sp. CD-2023. Lineage (NCBI taxonomy): Bacteria > Bacillati > Bacillota > Bacilli > Caryophanales > Bacillaceae > Heyndrickxia > Weizmannia sp. CD-2023. The sequence goes on along the minus strand of NZ_JARTJQ010000103.1, from coordinate 32,642 downwards.
AAACAAGCAAAGAGTCGATTTTAGCAGCCATGAAGCTGGCAAAACAACGCGGCATGTATGTTATTCTCGATCCGGCACCGGCTGGCGGCATTACACCGGAGGCTTTCCGATATGCTGATCTTGTACTGCCAAACAGCCAGGAAACGGAAGCGATCACGGGTATTAAAGTGACGGATAAAGAAAGTGCGCTGCTTGCGGCTCAAAAGATTCATGAACTCGGAGTCCCGAATGCCATTGTTAAAATGGGAAGCAAAGGCAGCCTTGTTTCTCAGCAAGGCAAAATCACTTTTGTCGATTCTATCCAAGTGCAGGCTGTGGATACGGTTGGGGCAGGCGACTGCTATGCCGGTGCCATTGCCGATGCGCTAATCGATACGGACGATCTTGTGGCGGCGGCCCGGTTTGCATCGGTTGCGGCCGGTATCAAAGTCTCACGTGCCGGCGGACAAGACGCGATTCCAACATTGGAAGAAATAAAAAAATATCAAGGCTTGACAATCGGTTGAGATCAAATCACCACAGGCATTGACAAATGATCCATAAAGGCAAGACCTGGTTTTCATGTGAAGGGAACCAGGTCTTTTGTTTTAAATTCTATCGCTTTTGATGAGTATAAAGCATAAGAACTGAAATGTGGAAAACGAACCCAGAAAAGGAACGCATTTACCGTTACAATACCCGTCACCTGTAAAGCGCCAAATGATGTTTGGCAGATTGCGGGGGTGGCAAGTACTTCCTTTTTCACAAACACTTGTTGAAAATCCTTCTCATTTGTAAATCGTGAAATCATATATTAAGCTAATAGTGGTTGTCCTAGGGGAGCGGTCCTCCGGTATCTATTGCATTTTTCTAAGTATACGATGGATTTGATCGTGGGAAAATCGCGCGGATCTCATTTTGAAAGGAGGGAGGTTCATTTGAAGACCAGAAAGTATTTTTTATTTGCCGTTTTGCTCTTGTTCGGGGTGCTACTTTTACCTTCCATGGCATCTGCACATGCGTACATCGTAAAATCCAGCCCTTCTGAAAATGAAGTATGGAAAGCACCGCCGAAAAAGGTGTCCATCCAATTTGATGAAAAAATCCAGCCCGTCAATTATTCCATTCAAGTATTTGATGAGGATGGGAAGCGGGTTGACCGGAAAGACGGAAGGATCAACTCCCGCAATGGGGCTGTTTTGGAATGCGGCTTGCGCACAAATTTGCCAAAAGGTACATATCAAATTCAATGGAAAGCGGTTTCCGGTGACGGGCACCCTGTCCAAGGCGTTATTCCTTTTCAAGTTGGATCCGGACATGAGGCGAAGCAACCATCCACTTCCGGAACGGAAACAGGGTATACGCCCAAAATCGACTTGATTTTGATCCGCTGGCTGCAATATGCCAGTTTTGCGTGTATTGCCGGCATGTTTTTCTTTTCCCTGCTCATTGTTCCGCGGGAGGCCGGCCACAATTCATATATAAAGAAAGCATCCGGCAAGATGCTGCAAATGGGTATTTTGTTCCTGGTTGTGGGCACTTTATTGAGTTTGCCTTTAACGGCGTCCATTGAACTGACGACTTCATGGCGCCATGTGCTTCATGCCAGCGTATTAAAAAGTTTCACGACAAGTACGGCTTTTGGGCATATATGGCTGGTACAGATGGCCCTGTTGCTGTGCCTGGCTGCTTTGGTATTTTTCCATTCAAAGACGAAAAATCCTGTTTTGCTTTTTGCAGCACTCGTTTCTGCGCTTGGATGGGTGCTCACTAAAGCGTTGATTGGCCATGCTGCTTCAGCCCCGCACCCCGTATGGCAGGTGACGCTGGATTTTCTCCATTTGCTTTCGGCAGAAATTTGGATTGGCAGCCTGGCCATGTTCGCCGTCTTTATGCCATTGGCAAGGCATGAGGATACAAAGCCGCATTATTTTCGGATGATCAGGGCATTTTCAAAATGGGGTATTGCCCTTGTCGTTGTGCTCGCTGTGACAGGCGTTTTGGGCAGCATCACCTATGTGCCAAACTTGCGATCACTCGTAACGACCTTTTATGGGAAAGTGCTGTTTGCTAAAATCCTGTTGCTTCTCGTGATGATCATGCTTGCCGCGTTAAATTTTTGGAACGGAAGGCGAAGCAGAAAAAAAGGACTTTTTGCATCCGTATCGGGTGAACTGGCAACAGGGATTGCCGTACTTGTCCTCTCTGTCATTTTGACAAACTTACCGACTGCGACGGCGGCACCCGGACCGTTCAAAGAAACGAAAACTGTCCACCAACAAGAAGTGACGTTCTCGGCTACTCCGAATGTGATAGGGGAAAATACATTTACATTGTCGTTGAAAGACCGCAATGGACGGCCGATAGAGCATATCGAGCAAGTGACATTAACTTTTACTTCGCTTGAAATGGAAATGGGCAGCGAGTCGAAAGTATTGAAAAAAGTCAAAGACGGTTACTACCGCGCAAAAGGAATGGATTTCAATATGGCAGGCCATTGGAACGTGCATGTCCACGTTTTGAAAAAAGATTTGAATACCATCGACACGGATTTCTCTGTTCATGTTGGCAGCCAGCCTGAATGAAGGGAAAAAATCAGTTTCTGTGTGTTTGGGAAAAACCGATTGGCGTGGATTTTTTCCGCTCGTGTCGCAAGCCTGATTGAGGGGAAAAAGATTAGTTTCTGTGTATCAGGCTGGAATAGGCATGTCTAAGTTTTGGAAAGACTTGCATATGATTGACTTAGATTTTTTCGTTCGTGTCACAAGCCTGATTGAGGGGAAAAAGATCAGTTTCTCTGTATCAGGCTGGAATAGGCATGTCTAAGTTTTGGAAAGACTTGAATACGATTGACTTAGATTTTTCCATTCGTGTCACAAGCCAGCCTGACTAAGGGGGAAAAGACGGCATAAAAAAACGGTTCCAATGAAAGGAGAAAAGGAAAAATGTTGAAAAAGTTTGTCAGAGTCGTGCTGCCGGCATTTTTCGGTTTATTTCTGTTTGCAGGTGTAGCAAGTGCCCACGTAACCGTGAGTCCGACCACATCTACAACCGGCGCGTGGGAAACCTATACGATTAAAGTGCCGACAGAAAAAAATATTCCAACGACCAAAGTCACAATTAAAACACCAAAGGGCGTCGAAATTGAATCATATGAACCGGTGCCGGGTTGGACCTATTCGGCCGAAAAAGGTTCAGACGGAAAAACCAAGGCCTTTACTTTCAAGGCTGATGGAAAAGGCATTTTACCGGGCCAGTTCCAGCAGTTTACAATTGTTGCCGCAAACCCGGATCATGAGACCGAAATCGCTTGGGACGCGTACCAATATTACAAAGACGGTAGTATTGTCGAGTGGACGCAGGACAAAAACGGCGACAATCCCCATTCAATTACAAAAATAGTGAAGGGATCGGACACCGGTCAAGCCCAAAACCACGAAACAACAACCAACGGCGACAAAACATCCGGCTCTTCATCCAACACCCTGCCGCTCATCTTGTCAATCGTATCGGTTGTGCTATCACTGGTTGCCTTGATCACAGCATTTCGAAAAAAATGAAAATGTGCGCCTGTCACCGCCCGGGGCGGCAGGCGCTTTTTTCACGGATTGTAAATGGCAGAATGCCGTAAAGCAAGAATTTCCCGCTATATATCACATATTTAAGTCCCGTTTCCGGTAAAACAATAAGTGCAGGCGGAAAAGGCGGCAATCAGCAGCAGTACAAGGAGAGCGTTAAGGGGGTTATGGCCGTCTCCGTTTACAATATCCTGATAAGAAAAGTATTTAAAAGGGCAAAGCACGTTGAGCGCGTACAGGTTGTCCGCCAAATTTGTCAATTCGTTGATGGCAAATGTTCCGAATTAGACGTAGGTATTGAAAAACGGACGTTTGTCCTATAAAATAAAACTGAAAAATAAGAAAAGGAGTGAGCGATTTGCCATTGGAACTGGTAATGGAAAAACAGGCCGGTTACAACGTGCATGACCGTTTGTTTAAGGAGCTGATCCAAAACTTTTTTCAGGAGTTTATGGATGCCTTTTTCCCGGATCTTTCAGCGGATCTCGACTACCGCCGGGTGCGGTTTTTGTCGCAGGAACAGTTTACGGACTTTCCGGGCGGCGAACAAAAACGGGTTGACATCCTTGCCGAGACGAAGGTAAAAGGCAAAGACACCGTGATTCTCATCCATGTAGAGCCCCAGTCGTATTACCAGAAACTTTTTCCTGAACGCCTGTTTCGCTATTACATGATGATCAGCCTCAGGCACCGGAAACCGGTATTGCCGATTGCCGTATTCAGTTATGAGGAGAAAACAGAGACCCCCGATACGTACACCTTTGCCTTCCACAACATCGAAATTCTTCGTTTTCACTATTTATCCATTCATCTGATTAAGAAAAACTGGAGAGATTATATCCGGAGCAACAATCCCGTTGCTGCAGCATTGCTGAGCAAAATGGGGTATACAAAAAAAGAGCGGGTGCAGGTCAAACTGGAGTTTCTGCGGATGCTGGCCCGGATGGAACTCGACCCTGCAAAAATGAGGCTGTTATATGGTTTCTTTGATTTTTATTTAAAACTGAATGAAAAAGAGGAGGCGGAAGTAATGGAAAACATTAAAATGCTGGATCCGGATGAAGCAGAGCAAGTATTGAAGCTGCCGAATTCTTACTTTGACCGCGGGTATAGGAAGGGAAAAGAGGAAGGAAGAGAAGAAGGTGAAGAAAAGTTAAAAAGATTTATTGTCAACTTGTTAAAAAATCAAGTGGATTTGAAGATCATTGCCCAAGCATCCGGCTTGAGTGAAGAGGAGATCCTGAAAATCAAAAGGCAGATAGAGGGGGAAAAGCATTGAGCCCGGTTTGTGACGAAGCAGAACAAGTACTAAAGCTGCCGAATTCTTACCTTGACCGCGGGTATAGGAAGGGAAAAGAAGAAGGAAGAGAAAAAGGAAGAAAAGAAGAAAGAAAAGAATTGTTACAAACGATTCCAACTGCCATCAAAATGTTGCAGGAGGGTATGGATCTTCAATTCATTGTGGAAAAAATAAAACAGCAATTGGAGCATTCGTAAGATGGGAGTCAGGCTTCCAGGTTTAGATGAAAAAGAAGTTGTCTTAGATTTGCCGAATTCCTATTTTGCCCGCGGGTATAAAAATCAGTTATCATGTAAAACGGGCTGTTTCTTGCGGGAGGCACCCGTTACTTTTCCATGTCCGGAGCTTAAGCCCCCGTGCATTTTTTCAAAAGTCGGGCCGGCGCTTATAGAAGCAGTTCTTGAAACAAAGAAAATTCCATTGTTGTTCGGTTCAATAAATGGGTTGAATTTTTTCGCGCGATCTATTATACTGTCTGTAACCGGTTACACAGGAAAGGTGAGGCATTTGGCAACGATCAGAGATGTGGCAAGTGAAGCGGGTGTGTCGGTGGCGACGGTATCCCGCGTGCTGAACGGAAAGGGATATGTCAATGAAAATACCCGGAAGGCAGTTGAGGCTGCCATCCGGAAATTAGCGTACAAACCAAACGAAGTGGCCCGTTCACTTTATCACCATCAATCGAAGCTGATCGGTCTTGTTATCCCGGATATTACAAACCCTTTTTTCCCCGAGATTGCCAGGGGCGTGGAGGATTTCTTCCAGGAAGAAGGGTACCATGTCATGATTGGCAATAGTGATGAAAGCCGTGAGAAGGAAGTGAATTATATAGAAGCCTTTTCACAGCATAATGTGATGGGGATTATCAGTACATCAAGCGATGACATCTCACAGTGGGCCGGTTTGGACATTCCTGTTGTATTGCTAGACCGAATTCAGGATGACTTTCCTTCCGTTTGCGCGGATCAGGAAGCTGGGGGAAAATTGGCTGCGCAAATTTTGCTCGAACGGGGAAGCCGCAATATCACACTGATGAGAGGACCGCATCATTTGCGCACTGCCCAGGAAAGGTTTTTGGCGGCGTTAACTGAACTTGGCCGGTCCAGTGCAAGGTTTCAAGTATTGAACACCGCGTTTTCGTATCATCATGCCCTTGAAACAGCAAAGCAGCTGTTTGACTGTTACCCGGATACAGATGGAATCATTGCAGCCAATGATATGGTGGCTACTGCTGTATTGCGGGAGGCATTGGCAAGAGGGAAAAAAATTCCCGATGAACTGCAAATCATCGGCTTTGATGATATTCCCATCAGCCAGCTTGTATATCCTGCGCTTTCTACCATTCATCAGCCGGCTTATGAGATGGGAATGGAAGCTGCCAAACTTTTGCTGGAATGCATGCATCAACAGACAAATTTGAAAAAGAAGATCAAACTCCCGATTGCATTTAAAGACAGGGAAACAACAAGAAAGGAAGGCGGATAGAAATGGTGCAAATTACAGTGGTCGGAAGCATCTCAATGGATCTCGTCGTGACAGCTGACAGAAGGCCACAGGCAGGAGAAACCATTTTAGGGCACTCATTTAAGACGGTGCCGGGCGGAAAGGGAGCAAATCAGGCCGTTGCTGCGGCAAGGCTTGGGGCAAAGGTAAACATGGTTGGCTGTGTTGGGGATGATGTGTATGGCCCGGCCTTAATTGAAAATTTGCGTCAAAATCATGTCTCTACACAATATGTGGAACCGGTTACACATTGCAGTTCCGGTACCGCGCATATTACGTTGGCGGAAGGGGACAACAGTATTATTTTTATCAAGGGAGCAAACGATTTTGTTACACCGGATTATGTGGAAAAGGCAAAAGAAGCATTTGAAGGCTCTTCTATTGTCTTAATCCAGCAAGAAATCCCATATGAAACGGTTGAATATGTCGCGAAACTTTGTGAAAAAAAACAGATTCCGCTCTTGTTAAACCCTGCACCGGCACGAAAAATTTCCCCAGCCATTCTTGAAAAAACAGCATACTTGACGCCAAATGAGCATGAGTGCAATTTCCTTTTCAACGGGATAGACAGGTCCGAAGCATTAAAACGGCATCCAAACCAGTTAATCATTACAGAAGGGAAAAACGGGGCAAGATTTTATGACGGAAGAGAAGAGATTGTCGTGCCAAGTTTTCCAGTTGAAACAGTGGATACCACTGGAGCCGGTGATACTTTTAATGCCGCATTTGCAGTAGCCGTTGCAGAAGGGAAAGAAATAAAAGAAGCGCTCCTGTTTGCAAACCGTGCTGCCTCGTTGTCGGTGACAAAATTCGGGGCACAAGGCGGCATGCCCACCCGCGAAGAAGTAGACGGGAGGAAAAGATGATGAAAAAGCACGGAATGTTGAACAGCTCGATTACAAAAGTCTTGGCGGACCTGGGACATACAGATTGGCTTGTGATTGCCGATGCCGGACTGCCGGTTCCTAAAGGCGTTCCGAAAATTGACCTTGCATTAACTCCGGGAACCCCTTCGTTTAAAAGTGTGGTCAAGGCTGTCTGTGATGACATGGTGATAGAAAAAGTCATTGCGGCAGAAGAAGTGAAAGACGGAAACCCGGACCAGCTGGCGTTTTTAAATGAACAGTTTCCGAATTTGATAGCATTCGTTCCACATGAGGATTTTAAAAAAATGATAGAAAAAGCAAAAGCGGTGATCCGTACCGGGGAAATGACGGCTTATTCAAATTGTATTTTACAGGCGGGTGTTTTTTTCTAAGCATGCGACAAAGTAAGGGATGCCAAAAATAAAGGGAGGGAACCCGATGCAAATTGAAATGCATGACATCTATAAATCTTTTGGTGCCAATAAGGTGCTTGAAGGTGTAAATTTTTCGCTGTTGCCCGGCGAGGTCCATGCATTAATGGGGGAAAATGGTGCTGGAAAATCAACTTTAATGAATATTTTAACTGGCCTCCATCAAAAAGATAAAGGCAAAATTATTATTGATGGCAAAGAAACATTTTTTCAAAATCCAAAAGAGGCGGAACAGGACGGCATTGCATTTATCCATCAGGAATTAAATATTTGGCCGGAAATGACTGTCCTTGAAAATTTATATATTGGAAGAGAAATAACACGTCCCTTTGGCGTTTTAAAAACGAAGGAAATGAAAGCGCTAGCAAAAGGCGTATTCGATCGTTTAAACATTTCTTTGCCATTTGACCGGCTGGCCGGTGCCTGTTCGGTAGGCGAACAACAAATGATTGAAATTGCGAAAGCCTTGCTTACAGATGCTGAAGTCATGATTATGGATGAACCAACGGCTGCTTTAACCGACCGTGAGATTCAATCTTTATTTTCTGTCATCGAATCACTGAAAAAGAATCATGTTTCGATTGTCTATATTTCTCACAGAATGGATGAAATTTTTCAAATCAGCGACAGGATTACAGTGATGCGGGATGGTAAAACAGTCGATACAAAACGGACGAAAGATACCGGTTATCAGGAAGTCGTTAGAAAAATGGTGGGCCGTGATTTAGAAGAGCAATTTCCACAAAGAACAGCCCGCCAAGGAAATACGATTTTAGAAGTCCGCCATTTTTCCAGCCGGCAAAAATTCAAGGACATCCATTTTTCGGTCCGATCCGGGGAAATCCTTGGGGTTGCAGGGTTAATGGGGGCAGGAAGAACAGAGATTATGCGCGCATTATTTGGCATTGACCCCTGCGATGCCGGCGAAATTTTTATTGAAGGGAAAAAGGTCCGGATTAAAAATCCAAGTGATGCAGTACAAAAAGGAATTGCTTTTATCACAGAAAACCGGAAAGATGAGGGGCTGATTCTTGATTTTACAATTCGTGACAATATTGCACTGTCAAACCTGGAAAGCTTTGCTCCAAATGGCGTGATAAAAGCGGCTGACGAAAAATCATTTGTCGACATGATGATTCAGCGGCTGAAAATTAAAACCGCTTCCTCAGAAACAGTTGCCGGGGATCTATCCGGCGGTAACCAACAAAAGGTGGTTCTTGCAAAGTGGGTCGGAACAGCCCCAAAAGTATTGATTCTTGATGAACCGACAAGAGGAATTGATGTAGGCGCAAAACGTGAAATCTACTATTTGATGAATGAATTAACGGAAAGGGGTATGGCCATCATCATGATTTCCTCTGAATTGCCGGAAATCCTTGGGATGAGTGACCGGGTTCTTGTTATTCATGAAGGAGAAATTGCCGGCGAATTGGACAAAGCGGAAGCTACACAAGAGAATATCATGTTCTTAGCGACGGGAGGAAAAAAACATGGAACAAGCAACTAAAAAAAGCACAGTTGTTCTGCAAAAACTCGGCCCATTACTTGCTTTTATCTTGTTATTTATTGTTGTTGCCATTTTGAATCCTTCATTTATTGCTCCTTTGAATTTGCTTAATTTATTGCGGCAAGTATCGATTAACGCATTGATCGCATTTGGCATGACTTTTGTGATCTTAACCGGCGGAATCGATTTATCTGTTGGTTCAACACTGGCATTATCCAGTGCCCTCATGGCAGGAATGATTGTTGCAGGCCTGAATCCCATTCTGGCGATCGTTCTTTCAGCCCTCATCGGTGCGCTGTTGGGCGCTGTGAACGGTTTGTTTATTACAAAAGGAAAAGTCGCCCCGTTTATTGCAACATTGGCAACCATGACGATATACCGCGGTTTGACAATGGTATATACAAACGGAAATCCGATTACCGGACTTGGCGATAACTTAGCATTCCAGTTGTTTGGCCGCGGCTATTTCTTAGGCATTCCGGTTCCTGCCATTACGATGGTTATCACATTTTTCATTTTATGGTTTATTTTGCACAAAACTTCTTTTGGCAGAAAAACATATGCAGTGGGCGGAAATGAAAAAGCTGCTCTTGTTTCCGGAATTAAAGTAGACCGGGTGAAGTGGTTAATTTACAGTCTGGCGGGGTTATTGGCAGCACTTGCCGGATCCATCTTAACTTCGCGTCTCAATTCGGCCCAGCCGACAGCAGGCACTTCTTATGAAATGGATGCGATTGCAGCGGTTGTTTTGGGCGGGACAAGCCTGTCAGGCGGCAAAGGAAGAATTTTCGGCACACTGGTCGGTGCACTTATTATTGGTACATTAAACAATGGATTAAACATTCTGGGAGTCTCTTCTTTTTACCAACAGGTCGTAAAAGGGGTCGTCATTTTAATTGCCGTCTTAATTGACCGGAAAAAATCGTAAAGCGGGGTGCAGATAATGAAAAAGATGATGAAAAAGATGATGAAAATGATGATGAAAATGATGACTGTATGTTTGCTTATATTATCTTTAGCTGCCTGTTCCATGGAACCGCCGTCATGGGCAAAACCGGGCCATCATAAAGAATTAAAGGATATGAAAATCGGCTTAAGTGTTTCTACCTTGGATAATCCTTTCTTTGTTTCATTGAAAAACGGCGTGCTCCAGGAAGCGAAGGAAAAGGGAATGAAAGTGATTACGGCAGATGCCCAAAATGATTCCGCTAAGCAAATTAATGATATAGAAGATCTTATCCAGCAGGGTGTGGATATTTTACTCATCAATCCAGTAGACTCTGCGGCTGTCTCATCCGCAGTTGAAAGCGCGAACCACATCGGCATTCCGGTGATTACGCTTGACCGGTCTGCAGATAAGGGGAAAGTGGAAACTTTAGTTGCTTCAGATAATGTGAAAGGCGGAAAGATGGCAGCAAACTATATCATAAGCAAGGTTGGGGAAAATGCAAAAGTTGCAGAGTTGCAGGGAACACCCGGTGCATCTGCTTCACGTGAACGGGGACAGGGATTTGACTCCATTGCAGATAAAGAATTAAATATTGTTACGAAACAAACAGCTAATTTTGACCGTACGCAGGGCATGAACGTAATGGAAAATATTTTGCAAGGGCACAAAGACATCCAGGCTGTTTTTGCCCAAAATGATGAAATGGCTTTAGGGGCCATCCAAGCGATTAAAAGTTCAGGGAAGAATATAATTGTGGTGGGATTCGACGGAACGGATGATGGATTAAAAGCTGTTAAACAAGGACAGTTTAGTGCGACAGTTGCCCAACAGCCTGTGCTAATCGGAAAAGAAGCCGTTCAGGCCGCGTCCAAAATATTAAAAGGGAAAAAAGTCAAAAGCCGTATTGCTGTGCCGTTAAAATTGGTAAAGGAAAGATAAGTATGGCCTGCTGAACGGACTGGATTTTCCTTCGTATCTAGTTCGTTCAGCAGGGCTATTGATTTTTTTCGCCAAAATAATCGTCAATTTAATTTAAAGCAATAGCTTTGGCACCTTGGTTCTGTTTTTTCATTTACATAATTTACAAAACCGCAGAGTAAAAGACAAATGAGCATTTAGGTGATAGAGTCCTTCCTTCATACCGCACTAACGGCTTCTTGCTGAAAAGAGATGGGCGACAGCCAGCCTAAAACAGCATCCTAATAAGAGGGTGCGTTTTTAATGTTTGGATGGTTTACCAACCGGGGAGGTCAATATTTTTTGAGTTTAGCGGGGAAATGTCTTTCGTTTCGCTTATGAGGAAAAATTGGTCTGGATTCAGGTGTGAAACGTCTTTTATTAGGGTGATGAAAGACAAAATGCCTTGAATCTAGGTGCGAAATGTCCTTCATCGGGTTCATGAAAGACAAATTGACCTGAAACTTGGCGTGAAATGTCTTTCATCCGTGATATGAAGGACAAAATGCTTTGAATCCACGCGTGAAATGTCTTTCATCCGTGTTATGAAAGACAAAATGCTTTGAATCCGCATGTGAAATGTCCTTCATCCTTGTTATGAAGGACAAAATGCATTGAAACTCGATGTGAAATGTCCTTCATCGGGTTCATGAAAGACAAATTGACTTGAAACTTGGCGTGAAATGTCTTTCATCCATGTTATGAAGGACAAATGGCAAAGAAACGGGATGAAAAACGTCCTTATCATCGTTCTTATAAAAGACAAACTGTATAGAAATTCAAGTGGGAAAATGTTTCACCAGTTGTGCGGCCCATTTTGGCAGTTTATCTCGCAGAAGGATTTGACCTGCTTGTCAACCTCATACCACCCGGAATTTGGGCATATGCACAAGAAAATTCTCTTCTTTTCCAATGTTATTTTGAAAAGGTTTTCACTATTATAAAGACAAACAGCAAACGAGGAGGTTACATCATGGGCAGTGTTACAATCAGCTGGATCGGTGCATTGATCGGGCTGGCGATTGCCATTATTCTTATTTTAAAAAAGTTGAATCCCGTATATGCATTGTTTTTAGGCGCAATTTTGGGAGCGCTGATTGGAGGAGCGAATCTTGAAGATACGGTGAATATACTGGTTGCCGGTACACAAAGTGTGATGGGAACGGTGATCCGGGTTCTTGCCGCCGGTATATTGGCCGGGACAATGATGGAATCGGGAGCGGCTGAGACAATTGCACAAGCCATTGTCAATCAGTTTGGCGAAGGAAAAGCCATTTTATCCCTTGCTCTTGCAACAATGGTGATTACGGCAGTGGGTGTATTTATCCCTGTTGCAGTCTTAATTGTGGCCCCGATCGCATTATCAGTCGGAAAGAAAATGGGCATTTCAAAGCTTGCCCTTTTACTGACGCTTTCCGGGGGCGGCAAAGCGGGGAACGTGATATCGCCAAATCCGAATACAATTGCAGCGGCACATGGGTTTCATGTGGAATTGAGCCGTTTAATGATTTACGATTTTATTCCGGCTGTTTTTGGTTTGGTCGTTACGGTCATTGTGGCAACTTTAGTTAAACACAAAGGCGTAAAAATCACTGGATCTGATATGATTGAGACAGATCACAACAGCCGTGATCTTCCTTCATTAAGGCGGGCCATCGTCGCCCCGGTTGTTGCGATTGTATTGTTGATGATCAATCCAATCGGTGAGATTTTTCATATCTCTGTACTGGCTTCATTTAAAGTTGATGCCATGTATATCTTACCGATTGCCGGTGTTCTGGGAATGATCGCCATGGGCCACCATAAACAAATTCTGGCTTATTCAGCGTCCGGCCTGCAAAATATGACGGCAACCGTGCTGATTTTAATCGGAGCCGGTGCCATTGCCGGTCTCATTTCTGCTTCCAATCTTTCGACTGAGGTGGTGGCACTGATTAAAGCATCCGGCATCTCGGGGACGTTCCTGGCGCCCATTTCCGGCATTTTGATGGCGGCAGCTACAGCTTCCACATCAACAGGGGTCATCCTGGCAACCGGTTCGTTCAGCAAAGCTATTCTGGACATGGGGACTGCTCCGATTGCAGCTGCGGCAATGGTTCATACCGGTGCTACAGTCATTGACCAGCTGCCGCAGGGAAATTACTTTCATGTCACAGGCAGCAGCATGAATATGTCCATAAAAGAAAGAATGAGCGTCGTTCCGTACGAGGCACTTGTCGGGGGAACGATGGCGATTGTGGCAACCGTTTTATACGGATTTCTATTTTAATGGGGTGAGATGATGAAAAATCCAGTTTTTTTATTAGCGCCGGATTCGTTTAAAGAAAGCATGACGGCAAAAGAGGTATGTGCCGCAATGGAAGCGGGGATTAAAAAAGCGATTCCGGATGCCGTTTGCATTCAGGTACCAATGGCAGACGGCGGAGAAGGAACGGTTCAATCGCTGGTGGATGCAACAGACGGAACGATTTATCAGCAAGCCGTCACAGGGCCGCTTGGACATCCGGTCACAGCCTGTTACGGGATTCTCGGAGACGGGGAAACGGCAGTAATTGAAATGGCATCTGCAAGCGGCATTCATTTGGTTACAAAAGAAACGAAAAATCCGTTGGTTACCACAACCTACGGCACCGGAGAACTGATTAAAGCCTGTCTGGACAAAAAAGTAAAACAGATTCTGATCGGCATTGGCGGCAGTGCCACAAATGACGGGGGCGCCGGGATGGCACAGGCGCTCGGTGTAAAATTTTTAGATGAAAGGGGCAGGATGCTTCCGTTTGGCGGCGGCGCACTCGGAGATTTGGCGGAAATTGATTTGGGCGGCCTTGATCCGCGCTTGAAAGAGGTGCAAATTTTTGTCGCATCCGACGTTACCAATCCTTTATGCGGGGAAAACGGCGCTTCCCATGTATTCGGGCCGCAAAAAGGCGCGACGAAAGAAATGGTTGCGCTCTTGGATGCCAACCTTTCGCATTATGCCGCCATCATTAAAGAACAGCTTGGCAAAGATGTTGCGGAGGTCCCGGGGGCAGGGGCTGCAGGCGGCCTCGGTGCCGGTCTGATGGTGTTCGCGGGTGCCAGGTTAAAAAGCGGTATCGAGCTTGTCGTGGAATACACCGGATTGGAGCAAAAAGTAAAAGATGCTGATATCGTTTTGACCGGCGAAGGCAGCATCGATTTCCAGACGCAGTTCGGGAAGACCCCTTATGGCGTGGCCCAGGCAGCAAAAAAACATGGGAAACCCGTGATTGCTGTTGCCGGTTATGTCGGGGAACAAATTGATGTTTTATATGAAAAAGGCATTGATGCGATCTTTGGCATCCTGCCCTACCCAATGGCGCTTGAAGACGCTTTGCAAACGGGTGCTGCAAATATTGAGAGAACATGCGAAAATATCGCGCGTCTCCTCGTGCAAGCGAAGCAGTAAAGGGCGTGTCATATTTTCACGAAACGACTTCAAGAGTTAACGGTGATGAGACGCCCATGCCACAGTGAACGCGGCACCATCAAAAAAAGAAAATCAGCCGGCGTATATTTTCAAGATAGACATCCTGATGATACAAACCAATGGATGTCGTTAAAAATTCCGGTACTGGATATTAGCCATTGTACAACCCATAGCCTCCATACAAAGTCGCAAACGAGCGCAGACCGCAAAAAGGCTGCGCTTTTCATCTGCGCAGCAACCGGTATGCCAGTTCGAACAGATCAAACAGCTGAAACGGATTTTTTTCTGTCAATTCTTCAATCCTGCCGAGACGGTAATACAGTGTATTGCGGTGAATCATCAGCGCCCGGGCTGTTTCTGCAGGATTGCCATTATGGCTGATAAAAGCCGTTAAAGTTTCTAAATACAAATCGGGCAAACTCAAGGTTTCTTCAAAGGCTTTCTGAAAAATGCGGGTTTGGGACAATTCAGCAGGAAATTTCCAGTCAGCGTAATCCAAAAACCGGTTTTGTAAATGAAGCTTTTCGCAAACGGACAGACAAAGTTTTGCCTGGCGGTAACCGGAAGCAATATTCATACCGTGCAGGCCGGCCGCGACAATGGCAAACGGATCGATTGCCCATATGCTTTCAGCTATCTTTTGAATATCTTTTCGATTTTGCAAAATGAGGATATACAGATTTTCATTCGGTTTTTTGAAAAAAGGAAAGGGCTTATATATCGTTTCGAAACGGCTGCTTTTTTCCTTCGGCTTCACGAGGACCACGCTGTTTTCTTCATGCAGGTGAATACGATAACGTTCCGCTTCCCGTATCAGTTCTTGCGAGTAGTTTTTCTGTTCATTCAGGATGGTTTCAAGAAAAGCGGCTTTCCGATTCCGTTCGGCTTCCTGGTTCCCCATGAGCATATTTTGTTCAATCAACAAAGACACGGCTGTTTTGACAAGTTTGCAAAAGGGGCGGACAGCTTGCGGATCACCAGTGATTCCGATCACGCCAACCGGCTGACTGTTTACAACGAGCGGTTCGTTTGTGCCTTTTTTCTCATAT
Organism: Weizmannia sp. CD-2023; assembly: GCF_036225245.1. Taxonomy (NCBI): domain Bacteria; kingdom Bacillati; phylum Bacillota; class Bacilli; order Caryophanales; family Bacillaceae; genus Heyndrickxia; species Weizmannia sp. CD-2023. Next base: position 17,075 of record NZ_JARTJQ010000103.1, on the reverse strand, counting down.
CGATGATCATCGTAAATTTCAACCATCTTCCCGGTTTTCAGCGCCTTTACCGCGCCCTGGTGCAAGGTGCCTACCCGCTTTGGATCGCCGCTGCCGATAATAATACCTTTTTCATTCATAATATTGATGCTGTAAGGAATATCCAGCATCATTTTTTTCACAATTTTTTGGGCAAGTTCCTTCGTCAGCCACTGATCCACGCCATTTTCCTCCCGTTTTTATGAACCATTTTAGCACATGTGGTAGCTTTTTTCTTGTGCGTATGACCGGTTAAAAATATGTAAAGTGTAATGAAAACCGGAGCGGGGCAGATGCTTGTTTTCGTTTATTTCAAATTCCAAAAAGAGAGACGAAAGTTTTAAAATTGCCAAATTCTTAAATTGGCCACGGGAATAAGAAGATGATCACCTTCCCTGAATGTGAAAGTCGATGGGATCATGCATATTGAATCCGGATCCTTAAAGATATTTTATAAAAACTGTTTCCTTGATTGAATCATAAAAAAGCCCAATTTTACCTCGTTTTGGCCCAAGATCCAAAATATGTAAGCGTATTAATTGCTATTTATATATAACAATATTACTATAATAATAGAATATTTGTGGTAAACGATATTCAGCGGAAAATTTGGCAAAGGGAGTGGAAGAAATGAAAGCAGCAGTATGGCACGGAGAAAAAGATATTCGTGTGGAAGATGTTGAATTGCGCCCGTTAAAGGAGAATGAAGTGAAAGTAAAAGTAGCATGGGCCGGGATTTGCGGCAGTGACTTGCATGAATACCAGGAAGGACCGGTATTTATCCCTGTTGGCGAAGAAAATGAATTTACCGGTGAAAAAGCGCCACTCACGATGGGGCATGAATTTGCCGGTGTGATTGAAGAAGTCGGATCAAAGGTTACCAAGTATAAAGCAGGCGACAGGGTTGTCATTAACCCGACGATTACTCACGAAACCAACCCCGATGAACTCGATCGTTATGATGGCTACGCTTTTATTGGATTACATAGCAATGGCGGATTTGCGGCATACGCCAACATTCCGGAAAAAAATATTTACCGCGTGCCGGATTCCTTGTCTTTGGAAGAAGCTGCACTAGTTGAGCCTAGCGCAGTTGCTGTACAGGCTGTGAAAGATAGTGGTTTAAGATTTGGCGATACGGTTGCGATTTTTGGTGCAGGCCCGATCGGATTATTGACAATTGTTGCAGCACGTGCAGCAGGTGCAAGCCGGATTATCGTAGCGGATTTGTCGCAACCTCGTCTGGACCTTGCGAAAAAAGCAGGCGCGACCGACATTATTAACTCCGGGGAAAAAGATGCCGTCCAAACCATCCGTGATCTTGTTCCAGGTGGCGTAGATGTATCCTTTGAAGTGGCCGGCGTTGCTCCGACTTTCAAACAAGCACTTGATGCAACGAAAGCACGCGGGATTGTCGATGTCATTTCTATCTTTGCACGCCCGATAGAATGGAACCCGATGCAGTTAACGAATACAGGTGTTAGCGTTACAGCATCAATTGTTTACACGAAGAAAACGTTCCAACAAACGATTAACCTGATTGCATCCGGCCAATTGAAACCGCAAGACGTCGTTACTAGCCATATCCAATTGGAAGAAATCGTTGAAAAAGGTTTCGAAGCTTTGACCAAAGACAAATCCCAGGCGAAAATTTTGGTTAAATTGAGCGGGGAGAAATAAACGGTTTAAAGAGGCCAGCCCGGACTGATTCCGGGCTGGCTCTTTTCTTTGCAAGAAGAAATCACAACCTTTTCGCGGGACGCATAGGCTAATGTGGAGAACCGTTAATTACCCAAACAGAGGAGTGACGGGATATGGCTGGAAAAGTGTTGCACTATTTTGCAGGCGGCAATACCGGGAAAGGGTTTACGCATTATTTGGATTCAAGTTTGCAAGGTTTGGATCGCGTGTTTATTTTAAATGGCAGGACAGGGAAATCATATATCATGGAAAAACTGGCGGAAGTGTGGAAGCAAAAAGGTTATGATCTTGAACTGATTCATTGCCCGTCTGCTCCTGATTCGCTGGATGGCGTAGTGATTCCGGGATTAAAAACAGGCGTCGTGGATGGAAACGCGCCGTATGTGATTGAACCGAAAACAAATGATTCGGTTATGATGCTGGAGGACGCATTGGACGCCAAATATGAAAGGGATGCATTAGAGCTGAATCGCCGTATACAGGAAGCCTATCAATCTGCGTACCATTCGTTTGCGGAAAGTTTGCGCCATCATGATGACTTGGAGGCAATTTACTTAAAAGAAATGGACTTTGAAAAAGCAGGCCAGGTGACACAGCAGCTGATTGAAAAGCTATTTGGCGGGAAAACCGGGGACGGGAGCCAAACGGCGTACCACCGTTTTCTCGGGGCAGCCACACCAAACGGAGCAGTTGACTTTATCCCAAATCTGACGGAGGGGTTATCGAAACGCTATTTTATAAAAGGGCGGGCCGGCACCGGCAAATCCACGATGCTGAGAAAAATTGCGTCCAAAGCGTCAGAAAAAGGTTTCACGACTGAGATTTACCATTGCGGATTTGATCCAAACAGCCTGGATATGGTCATCGTCAGGGAACTCGGGTTTTGCATTTTTGACAGTACCGATCCGCACGAATATTTCCCTGAGCGAAATGGGGACGAAGTGATCGATATGTACGCGGCTGCGGTGACGCCGGGTACGGATGAAAAATACGCAAACGAAATTCAAGCTGCCCATAAGCGGTACAAAGATAAAATGAAAGAAGGAACCGCTTGGCTGCATGAGGCAAAAGTGCTGAATGATGAACTGGAAATGTACTACCATGAGGCACTGGACTTCGCGAAAGTGGATCAGATCTATCTCAAGATCAACCAAGATATTCAGGAAGCTGAACGTTTGCAAACGCAATCGTGATAAAATGGGATGCCGCCGGGAAATTGCGGCATTCTTTTTTTGGGGAGGAAATGAAAGGCATCGAGAGGGTTCGTGTTTTTCATAGTAGACGCTCATGCCGAGTGAACGCGACACCAATAGAGGAATGAAAAGCAGCCAGTGCAATTTTTCGAGATAGTGATGAAAGTCATTACGCGATTCCTCAGGTACCGATTTGCCTGATGAAAGGCATCACATGAGGAGCCATCGTCTTGTTGAAAAATATTACGACTTTCCCGGTTTCCCGCGCCCCGGTGTTGCTACAACGTATTAAAAATGGAACGGATTCCTAAATTGGCCGCAGGTATAAGAAAAAGAAAGACGCGAATCATAAATGTACTTTCCGGGAACGCTCCTCATTTTGTGTTGAAATACAAAACACACTATGATAGGATACTATATGTAGTTGGCTGTTTCAAAAATAAATACTAAATATAGTGTTTTGGGTGAGAAGGCAATATCTGTCTGAAAAGGAATCCAGTTTAAATCCGGAGCTGTCTACAAAACTGTTCCGCTGTATTGCCCATCAGAAGCGTTTTAGAGGTAAGAACTTGATGTTTCGGAGGATGAAATTTTTACCGCTTTTGCCGCCGTTTATTCCGCGGTTGAACGAGTTGTTCGCCAAGGATGTTGCGGGAATTTTAAGCCACTACACCGCAGCCCTTTTTCATTGAAAATGCATGGTGTGCCACCAAAGAAACGGACGTTCAAGTTTTCTTCATGCCCAAAACCGGTGCGTTAGAAAGGAGAATCGGTAAAATGATTACAAAAAATGAACAAGAAACCAGTGGCGATTTTCCCCTGCAAGCCTTAAATGAGATTGTGTTTTCACATAATCATGATTTAATGCAAGAAAATGCAAATATGGATGGATCTTCGCCAATGGGGCAAATGTCAAAGATCTCTTCTGAAGTCAGCAAATATTATGCAAAGCAAATGTTGCTTCGTAAAGAGGTCGTAAGGGCGATTGATGACAATTTTATTTATCCCCATGACCTTGATTTTATGGTAACAGGTACGACAACATGTTGCCAGATTCCGCTGGGCGAAGTATTAAAGGGTGGATTTAATACCGGACATGGGTATATGCGTGAACCGAAAGACATTGGCAGCGCGATGGCTTTAGCAGCAATTATTTTCCAAGCCAATCAAAATATGCAGCATGGCGGACAAAGTTTCCCGATGTTTGATTATGATCTTGCGCCTTACATAGAGAAAACCTTCCATAAAAATAAAAAACGTTTGAAAACCTATGCCACCAGCTATACAAACGAAGAGCTTGAGGCATTAGCCTGGGAAGAAACCAACCGGGATGTGTACCAGGCATGTGAAGCTTTTATTCATAATTGTAATTCGATGCATTCCCGTGGGGGCGGGCAAGTCCCGTTTGTCTCTATTAATTACGGCACCGATACGTCCAAGGCCGGGCGATTGCTGGTAAAAAATATGTTGTTGGCAACGAAAGCCGGACTCGGGAAAGGGGAGACACCCATTTTTCCTATTCAAATTTTTAAAATGAAAAAAGGGATTAATTTTGAACCGGGGGAACCAAATTATGACCTATACCAATTAGCACTTGAAACGACGGCAAAACGTTTATTTCCAAACTTTAGTTTTATAGATTCCACGTTTAATCGTCCCTATTATGACGGCACGCCGGAATCAGAAATTGCGTATATGGGTTGCCGCACCCGTGTGATGGCAAACCGCCATGGAAAAGAAAATAGTATCCGCCGCGGGAATTTGTCCTTTACTTCTATTAATCTTGTAAAAATAGCGCTGATTGCTAAAAATGAATGTGAATTTTTTAATATACTAGATCGTTATCTTCACCTTGCCATTCAACAATTGTTAGAACGGTTTCATTTTCAGGCAAAAAAGCAGGCAAAGAATTTCCCCTTTTTGTATGGTCAGCATATATGGAAGGATAGCGAAAACTTAAAACCGGATGATGAAGTAGGAGAAGTATTAAAGCATGGCACATTAAGTGTTGGTTTTATTGGGCTGGCTGAAGCACTGGTTGCACTGACAGGCAAACATCATGGGGAGTCCAATGATTCTTATCAATTAGGGTATCGTATCATTCAGCATATGCGGGAGAAAGTGGACAAAGCAAGTGAGACTTATGATTTAAACTTTTCCTTAATTGCAACGCCGGCAGAAGGGTTATCAGGGAAGTTTACGCGAAATGACCAAAAAGAGTTTGGAAAAATTCCCGGGGTGACGGACCGGTCCTATTATACGAACTCATTCCATATCCCGGTTTACTATAAAATCAAGGCGATTGATAAAATAAAAATTGAAGGTTCTTTTCATAAATTGTGTAATGGCGGTCACATTACTTATATTGAGTGTGATGGAGATGTTTCAAAAAATGTCCGTGCTTTGGATCGATTGGTAAAAGCCATGGCGCAATATGATATTGGCTATGGTGCCATCAATCATCCCGTCGACCAGTGCGGCGTCTGCGGTTATTCGGGAATCATTGATAATGAGTGCCCGGTTTGCCACAATGCCGATGAAAATAAGATTGGACGCATTAGACGAATAACCGGTTATCTGGTTGGCGATATGAAAAGGTGGAATTCAGCCAAACGTGCAGAAGAGAGTGAAAGGGTGAAACATCAATGAGGGTCATGAATATCATCCACGATTCGGTTGTTGATGGTGAAGGTTTGCGAACCGTGATCTTTTTTGCAGGCTGTCCGCACTTTTGCAAGGGATGCCATAACCCAAGGAGTTGGAATATCCATAATGGGACAGAGATGCCGGTTGAAGACGTCGTTGAAGAAGTGGCTGGCAATCCATTGACAGATGTAACCTTATCCGGCGGAGAACCCTTTTTTCAAGCACAAGAAGCGTGCGAAGTGGCAAAACGATTAAAAGCACTGGGAAAAAATATTTGGGTTTACTCAGGCTATACATTTGAACAATTAATTGCTTCCGATGATCCCTATCAACAGGAGTTGCTGCGATATTGTGATGTGCTCGTTGATGGCCCGTTTCTATTGGCAGAGCGTGATCTAACCTTATCATTTCGCGGGAGCAGAAATCAGCGGATCATTGATTTAACAACAAAGTGGGAAATGGAAAAGTCGTTTTAATCAAAAGCAAAAGCGGAGAGATGGTTGCCATCTCTCCGTTTTTGCCGGTGTATAACCTAGCTTGTTCGGATGAATAATATGATGAGAGATTTCATTGTAAACGATACCATCCGTCATCTTCGTCATCATTTTTCTTGGCACATCTTTAGCCAGGTTTGCTACGCATTTCCAAATGGCAATGCATGGCTTTAACTTGGTATAGGCTCACATTTTTGCTTTATAAAGTAAATGATTGGAAGATTTTACTAGATTTCCCCAAACGGTAGATTAATAGAACCATACATTTTAATATATCAATCTTAAAAAACTATACTAAAGTATTGTTTCAATTGCCTCACTTATCATGAATCAAAGCTGTCGAATGACTGATGGAAAGAATACTGGCTGAATGGAAAGAATTTTACCGGTTTTGGAATAAAAGAAACAAATTGCTACTGTTATCTGTTTTAACCCTCCAGCCATAGGGTAAAGAAAAGTATATCGAACAAGTGGGATAACCGCTATCCAAATGGGGGAGTTTGTATGAAAAGTTTTACAAGGTCAATGAAAATTGTTACGGGGACAATCATTGGATATTTTATATGGGTACTCATTTTAAGTTATGTTATTTATTTTTGCGAATAACCGGTTTAGGCTTACGTTAAATTCCACATCGTACCGATCCGCCGAGTGCGGGTAGCGTTTTACAACGATTCCCGCACAGGGTTTTGGGTTGGCAAAAATATACTCGATGATGACTGTTTAAAAAAGGATGTACATAAAAAAGGAAATGAACATTTAGTTCCGACGAATGATGAAACAAAAGGAAGAAACGCGCAAAGCAGTTGCTGCCGTTTCTTCCTTTTATTCATTTGGGCAGCCCGAAATCTTTCGACGGATAGTATGATAGCTCGATTTTTCCGACTACCGATTTACTTGGAAACGGTTTAGAAAAGCAGATTAGCAGTTTTAAATTTAAAGGCGTCTGAATCTCGGGTATAATAGATTGTGAAGATTTTCAATTGGCACATAATTGGACTGACAAAAGGTAAAATTTCAGCTTCCGTATTTTTACGTGCGATTCATCTATCATTCGGGGGGAGGATGTCACATGAAAAAATTTTTTGCTTTTCAAGTGATGATTGGCTTGATAGTAGGTGCCATTTTAGGTGCCATTTTTCCTGAATTCGGGACGAAATTGAGGCCGGTCGGGGATATGTTTATTCACCTGATCAAAATGATTGTCATTCCGATTGTGTTTACGACGATTGTCGTTGGGGCTTCTGGTGGAAACGGGAATATGAAAAAGATGGGTTCATTGGGGCTAAAGACGGTGATTTGGTTTGAGCTGATTACGACGCTTATTTTGGGTATCGGCCTGCTGCTTGTGAATCTCTTAAAACCCGGTGTTGGGGTGGACCTTTCGCATTTGGCCAAAACAGATATTTCCCAAGTAAAAGCAAACGCGTCTACAGTGGTTGATTTTAAAACGATGATTGTCAACATCATTCCAAGCAATATCGTGAATGCAATGGATCAAAATAATTTACTGGCCGTTATTTTCTTTGCCATTTTATTTGGTGTTGCAGCTGGGGCAATCGGGAAAGCAGCGGAGCCGGCATTGAAATTTATGGAGTCGGTTTCAAAAGTGATGTTTAAATTAACACAGATGGTCATGGTTACCGCTCCGATTGGTGTCTGTGCCCTTATGGCGTCTTCCGTCGGCCAGTTTGGCATCAGTCTTTTCATTCCGATGGCCAAACTGATCGGGGTTGTCTATCTGGGCCTGGCAATCGTCATTTTCGGCCTGTTCCCGCTGATTGCCTGGATGTTTAAAATTCCTTATTTCAAAGTATTTCGGATGGTCTGGGACTTATTTCTGATCACTTTTTCAACGACAAGCACAGAGACAGTCCTTCCGCAGCTTATGGAGCGGATGGAAAAATTCGGATGTTCCAAACGTGTTGTCTCGTTCGTTATTCCTGCCGGGCTATCGTTAAATTGCGACGGTTCCACATTGTACCTGTCCGTTGCTTCCATTTTCATTGCCCAGGCATTTGGGATACCGATGAGCCTTGAACAGCAGCTGATTGTCATGGCGGTTCTGATCGCGACTTCAAAAGGCATTGCAGCTGTTCCAATGGGTTCCCTCGTTGTGCTTCTGGCTACCGCAACTGCTGTCGGACTACCTGCTGAAGGTGTGGCTATTATTGCCGGGATTGACCGGGTGCTGGATATGGCACGCACGGCTTGCAATACACCGGGCCACTGCCTTGCCAGTATTGTTGTTTCCAAATGGGAAAAAGAGTTCCATCCAAATGAAGCATTCGCTGCCCGCCCGGAAACACAATCGGTTCGCCAGTCATAAGCGGGAATGGGGCATATGATGTCCCAAAAACCCCTCTATTTGGCTCATGCACTGATGATCCTGAATTTCATGAAACGCTTGTGTGAATAGTGGCTCAAATGAATGATCCTAAACAGCCAACTGTATCATGCTTACAAGGGGCTCCCATCAGCCGTTTAACGACTTTTGGGACAGCCCCTTTTTGGGATCGCAAACGTTTTAAAAAACATTCCTGTTTGAAAGGGGATCCAAAAATTTCCATTTGCCGCTGTGAAGTATTATAATGGGGAAGAACTTCAAACCAAGGAGGATGCTTATATGAACAAAGTGGCAATTGTGACAGGCGGTGGGAGCGGTTTAGGCCAGGCCGTTGCCTTAAGACTGGCAAAAGAAGGGGTTCATATTGTGGTGGTGGACATTCAAGAAGAAGGCGGAAATGCAACCGTAGAAAAAGTAAAGGCGTTAGGGGTTGATTCCTTCTTCGTGAAAGCAGATGTTTCAAAGCCGGAAGAAGTGAAAAACTATGTGGATCAAACTGTAAACCGGTTTGGCACAATCGATTACTTCTTTAACAATGCCGGCATTTCGGGGAGCGGAACATTTTTTCTTGACTCGACCATTGAAGAAATCAATCAAATTGTCGGGATCAATTTATTGGGAGCGCTTTACGGTACCCGTTACGTTGGGGAAGTCATGGTGAATAACGGCGGCGGATCCATAGTCAATACTTCTTCAAGTGCGGGCGTCATTGGCCAGGATTCTGTTGTAACATATTCTGCGACGAAACATGGGATTGTAGGGTTAACGAAAAGTTTGGTGGCTGAGTATGCAAAGGATGGGCTGCGCGTGAATGCCATTGCACCTGGCCCGACGGAAACCCCGATGGTAAAAGCTTTTTATGAAGCAAATCCGGAAATGAAAGAGAACGCTACACGCGGAATTCCGCAAAAAAGGCTCGGTACGCCGGAAGAAGTGGCAGAACTGGTTACTTTCTTGTTAACTTCTAAAGCGGAGTACATCAACGGGGAAGTCATCCGAATTGACGGTGGGTTTACCAATACAAAATAGAGTGCATACAGCGCCCAATCTACGGAATTGGGCGCTGTATACAAGGTTATGGCCGGAAGTTTCCCGCGTTCCATAACGGGAAGTGTTCTATGTTAAGAGGAAAATCGAAGGTCTTTCTTTACATAGAGCGCTCCTATGTTAAGATACCCGGCAAGATCGAGGAGCTTCCTTAACATAGAGTGTCTCTATGTTAAGATATCCGGCGAAATCGAGTGTCTTTCTTTACATAGAACGCGTCTACGTTAAGATACCCGGGAAAAATGAGGGCCTTCCTTAACATAGAGTGCCTCTACGTTAAGATATCCGTAAAAATTGAAGGCCTTTCTTAACATAGAATGGGTCTACGTTGAGATACCTGGCAAAAACGAGGGTCTTCCTTAACATAGAGTGCTTCTAAGTTAAGATACCCGGGAAAATTGAAGAGCTTCCTTCACATAGAATGCCTCTACGTTAAGATACCCGGCAAAATCGAGGAGCTTCCTTAACATAGAGCGCCCCTATGTTAAGATATCCGGCGAAAACGAGGGTCTTCCTTAACATAGAGTGCTTCTATGTTAAGATACCCGGCAAAATCGAAGGTCTTCCTTTACATAGAACGCGTCTACGTTAAGATATCCGATAAAATTCCCTCGCTTCCTTCACATAGAACACCCCCTACATTAAGACATCCAGCAAAATCGATGTTTCCTTCACTTAACCTCCATGCCGCAAACGTTTATCAGGAACCGTTTATTCGCTGTTCCCACTTCGTCAGCACGTCCACCAATTTTTGCTGCAAAGGTGTTAAAATGTGATTGGACCGGTAGGCCAGGGAAATAAGGAATTCCGGCTGGTCGGGGTCAGAAAGCGGCAACGCCATGACAGGGTCATAATCCGAGACGGCGATTTCTGTAAAAAAACTAATGCCGACATTTTCAGCAACCATGCCTTTAATGATTTGAATATCATTTGTCCGGTAAATAACAGGGGGATGAATATGGGCTTGTTTTGAGAGCCTTTCAAAAGCTAGCGGATGAATAAAATGGTCGCTCAGTTGAATGAACGTTTCGTCTTTGAGTTCTTGAAAAGCCACGGATTTTCTTGTGGCAAGCGGGTGTTTTGGGCTGACAATAATTTTAAATTTTTTGCGAGCAAGCAAATGGTTGGTTATCTGTTCGTCTTCTAGCGGATGGATCGCTCCCAGCAAAGCCATATCAATTTTGCCGGCTAACAGTTTGTGAAACAGCGATTGTGAACCATCTTCGTATACATTGATATTTTGAAGCAGGTGCTCTTTGGCCAGCATGGATGAAATGGCCGGGAAATAATAGTTCCCGATAATCGGCGGCAAGCCAATGGAGACCTTTTCCATTTTTAATGCCTTGATTTCCTGCCGGGCAATATCCAGTTCTTTCAGCATTTGGGTGGCATGCCTTTCAAATTGTCGGCCGCTTTCTGTAAAACGTATCTCGTGATGGGACTGGTCCCTAATAATCAGCTGCGTACCAAGCTCTTTTTCAAGTCGCTGGATGGCAGCGGTAATTGCCGGCTGGCTGACATGAAAATAGTCCGCCACTTTTGTGTAACGCTTCTCCTGGTAAAGCTTTTGATAATATTGTAAATCCTTGATGTTCATAAAAAATCTCACGTCCAATAAAAAATTCACATTCTGTTCAAAAAAGGTACCCTCGCGTTCCCCGTTCTGTGCAAACGGACGCGGTATTTGTAACGCTTCTCCTGATACAGCTTTTGATCGTATTGTAAATCCTTGATGTTCATAAGAAATCTCACGTCCAATAAAAAATTCACATTCTGTTCAAAAAAGGTACCTCCGCGTTCCCCGTTCTGCGCAAACGGCCGCGTTATTTGTAACGCTTTTCCTGATACAGCTTTTGATCGTATTGTAAATCCTTGATGTTCATAAAAAATCTCACGTCCATTAAAAAACTTCACATTCTGTTCAAAAAAGGTGCTCCCGCGTTCCCTCGTTCTGTGCAAATGGCCCTAATGTTTGTTAAGCGCTTCACATAGCACAGGAGACGGATTTCCGCAAAATCATGTCTTCCTCATATAAATATTTTTTTGCTTACCTCCTTGTTTTGACTATAAATTTTTTGCGCTGCTATAGTTTTCACTGTACTCATTAGAAATTATGCAGTCAAGGAGGAAATATCCATCATGGCAATCAGACCTCAAGAAATTTTGAATAATCCTTTTATCAATAAAAACACAGGTTTTACCGAAGAAGAAAGAAAAGCTTACCATCTGGAGGGGCTATTGCCTCCAAAAGTGCAAACCATTGAAGAACAGGCCGTTCAGGCTTATCACCAATATCAAAGCAAACCAACAGATTTAGAGAAAAGAATTTTTCTCATGACGCTGTACAATACAAACCGCACTTTATTTTACCATTTAATGGATGAACATATTGTTGAGTTTATGCCGATCGTTTACGACCCGACAGTTGCCGATTCGATTGAACATTATCATGAACTTTTTATGAACCCGCAAGATGCCGCCTTTTTGTCCATTGATGATCCTGAAAATGTAGCGGATACGTTGAAAAATGCAGCCGGGGGCCGGGACATTCGCTTGATTGTGGTAACGGACTCGGAAGGGATTTTAGGCATGGGCGACTGGGGCGTAAACGGCGTTGACATTGCGATCGGCAAATTAATGGTTTACACCGCCGCAGCTGGTATCAATCCTACCCATGTGCTGCCGGTTGTCATCGATGCCGGCACCAATAATGAAAAATTGTTAAACGATCCGCTTTATTTGGGCAATAAACACAAACGTGTCCGCGGTGGGCGGTATTACGATTTTATTGACTTGTTTGTAAAAGCGGCAACGGCATTATTTCCGGAAGTGCTTATTCACTGGGAAGACTTCGGACGTTCCAATGCCGCCACGATTCTTGAAAAATACCAAAATCAAATTCCAACTTTCAATGATGATATTCAGGGCACAGGCATTGTGGTCCTGGCTGGCATATTAGGAGCAATGAACATTTCCGGGGAAAAACTAGCCGATCAGCGCATTCTCGTTTTCGGTGCCGGGACAGCCGGTGTCGGTATCAGCAATCAGATTTTAGATGAATTAATGCGCCATGGGTTGTCTGAAAAAGAGGCGCGGAAGCATTTCTTCCTGGTTGATAAACAAGGCTTGTTGTTTGAAGACACGGAAGGCTTAACCCCCGGTCAAAAAGGTTTTGTCCGCAGCCGCGCGGAATTTCCAAACAGCCGTGAACTCACGCATCTTGAAGCCGTAGTGAAAGCCGTCCATCCAACGATTATGATTGGGACCTCGACACAGCCTGGTGCTTTTACAGAGTCGATTGTTAAAGAAATGGCTGCCCATACAAGCCGTCCGGTGATTTTCCCATTATCGAATCCAACCAAATTGGCGGAGGCAAAAGCAGAAGATTTGATTGCCTGGACAGATGGAAGGGCACTGATCGCAACCGGGATTCCGGCGCGTCCTGTCCAATATAAAGGGGTCACCTATGAGATCGGGCAGGCGAACAATGCCCTCATGTATCCGGGCCTCGGACTCGGCTTGATTGCCTCTACGGCAAGGCTTGTAAACGGGGAAATTTTATCGCAGGCAAGCCATGCATTAGGCGGAATTGTGGACACAACAAAGCCCGGCGCTGCCGTTCTTCCGCCGGTTTCCAAGCTGACCGCGTTTTCGCAAAGGATTGCCGAAGTCGTCGCCCAAAGTGTCCTGGATCAAAATTTAAATCGCAAAAAAATTACGGACGTCAAAACAGCGATCCGGGATATCAAATGGGAGGCCGAATATAAAGAGCTGGTATTCAGCTAAGCCAGTGGGAAAAGGGTGAAAAATATGGTCTTCTTACAATCAATTCAAAGTGTGATCACGATTATTTTAATGATTGCACTGGGCTATTTTTTGAAAAAGTTTAAATGGTTTGATGACAATTTCGGAAAAAGTATTTCATCTCTGATTACGAAAATTGCCCTGCCAGCATCCATCTTCGTATCGGTGTTAAAATAATTTACCCGCAACAGTTTGGTGGAACTTTCCGGCAGCCTGGTTTACCCGGCGATTTCGGTCGTCGTCTCTTACTGTATATCCTATGCGCTCGTCAAATTGTTAAAAATCCGGCCGGGCCGCCGTGGCATCTTTATGAACGCTGTTGTCAATGCGAACACCATCTTTATCGGCCTGCCGCTAAACATCGCGTTGTTTGGAGAAAAAAGCCTGCCGTATTTTTTGATTTACTATATCATTAATACGGTCTCAACATGGGCTTTCGGCGTATTTTTGATTTCCAATGATGATCCGACAAAGGATAAATCAAAAGGGAGCAAACATAAAATCAATTGGAAGAAAATTCTTCCGCCGCCATTACTGGGTTTTATCGCAGGGCTTATTTTCCTGCTTCTCAATATTCCAATACCCGGCTTTATCGATTCCACTTTAACGTATGTGGGCAGTATCGTAACCCCGTTATCTCTTGTTTATATCGGCATTGTGCTGTATAACGCTGGCCTTTCAAGCATCCGGTTTGACCGGGATACGATATTCGCGCTTTTAGGAAGGTTTGTGTTATCACCGGCCGTTTTGATTGTTTTGATTTTAACGGGCACCCACTTCTCCGGCACCCATTTGCCTGCCATGTTGCAGCAAACGCAAATCGTCCAATCGGCAACCCCGATGCTTGCTGTTCTGCCGATTTTGGCTACAGAAGCACACGGTGATGTCAATTATGCGACAAATGTGGTCACGACAAGCACGTTGTTGTTTGTTGTCGTTGTTCCTGTCTTAATGCAGGTGATTCAGTTTATTTAACATGAATCAAAACATGAAGTGCGTTGTGAACGATTCAGTTTATTGAATGCGGGCCAAAATCCCGTACCACCGGGCAGGAGATTGCAAAATGGCAGTCTCCTGTTTTTACATAAAAAGAAAATCTCAAAGCAAGGCGCCGCTTCCGCCGGGTCGTATATGTAAAATTTTACTCGAAAAAGCAGACGAGTGAAAAAAAGGGAGACACTCTATTGTCTACATGTACACAGCGAAATGAACATCTAGATGGATATGATTTCACGAATTGCTGGATGAGGAAAGAAAAAAGCGTTTTAACGCAATTGAAGAACAGGTTAAACCTCTGTTGCAGGTGGCTTTTGTACCATGGATTGGGGTCGTATATGTAAAATTTTACTCGAAGGGGCAAATGAGTGAAAAAAAGGGAAGACACTCTATTGTCTAAATGTACACCTTGAAATGAACATCTAGAGAGAGGTCTTCCTGAGGTCTTCCCACGGATATAATATCACAAATCGCTGGATGAGGAAAGAAAAAAACGTCTTAACGCAATTGAAGAACAGGTTTTACACATTGGGGTGGGGTCCGGCCGTTTTCAATCATTTTTCAAACCGGGTATAATAGAAGCATAAACATACGGACGTGAGGGAAATATGGCCGATATTCAGAAAATGATCCAAGGGAAAAAACTGACTGAATTGGATGAGCAGATTTTAAAGTATATTGTTGAAAACATTGATCATGTGCTGCAGATGGGGGTGCGGGAGATTGCAAAGGAAAACTATACGTCTCCCGCCACCGTGATCCGGTTATCGAAAAAGCTGGGGTATAAAGGATTCGTAGACATGTACTACCAGTTGCTGCCGCTCATTAAAAAAGTAGAACTTGAACAGGACGGCCAGTCAGCGTTTGAACCGGGGCAGCCGGCTTTACAGTACAATTCAAAAGAAAGTATCGGAAAATTTATCGAAAATGTCCTGCATTTAAATGAAAAATTCATTTTTATCTATGCTACCGGTTTTTCCTCCATTATTGCGGAGTATATGTACAAAAAACTGCTGGTGCTTGGAAAAAAGGCGATTTTTGCGACGGGGACGGATTCGATCGGGGTGTTTGAAAATAACCTCGATGATGTCGGGGCACTGATTGTCATCTCAAAATCGGGCGAAACGAAACAAGTGATTGACAAACTATTTTTGGCAAAGGAACACGGGATTTTTACCGTCTCTTTTACAAAAGAAACAGAAAACACAGCAGCCGGGTTGTCTGATTTGAACTTAAAAATAACAGACCAATATAAACTCGACGACCGGAATATGTTGCCAAATCTCTTCTTTCCGAATGTCTTAATCCTGTTCGAATATATGATCAAGGAATATTTTCAACAAATAAAATAGGGCTTGCTGAACAAATCCGATGCTGAGTTTGTGCCCAATTTATCTGCAACCTCTGTCTCAAAATATAGAAGAATCCTTTTGCGAAAAGGGGTGATTTGATCTTCTCCGGACGTTGAATCGGCTTTCGAGTGCAGGCATTTCCCTGGATTTGTTGTAAAACCCTTGCATTTAAATGGTTGCCAAAGCTATCAGGATCCTTGCCAAATCTAGGAATTTCGCTTATTCAGCAAGCCCTAAAATAGCAGAGTCATTGTCCCCTGTCAAATTGGACCTCGATCCGTGAAACGTGTTTCAATCTGTGAAACGCGTTTTTTCCTGTCCGGAAACGATCGACAGTCTAAAATAAAAGGACTAAACTACTCAATGTAAACGAAGTTCACATTTGGAGGTGGAGCAGGTGAAGGCAAAAGTGATGGATGCCATGCAGCGGTTTTCCAAAGCAATGTTTATCCCTATTTTGATTTTGCCGATTGCTGGTATTTTAATTGCACTCGGGAATGTCTTTACCAATCAGAAGCTAATTGAAAGCGTTCCCTTTTTAGATAATCCATTTTTTACAGGATTTGGCACGATTTTATCAGGTTCCCTTGTTCCTATACTGGGAAACCTCGGACTCATCTTCTGTGTCGGGATTACGCTCGGGTTGGCAAAAAAAGAAAAAGCGACTGCGGCTTTTACAGCAGTGTTAAGTTACCTCGTATTTGTCAATGCGATGAACAAATTTATGCAGCTCAGGGGCTTACTCGTTGACGGGAAGGCACTTGCAGGCGGCGGCAGCGGTCAAACGCTCGTTTTAGGTGTCCAGGTGCTGGATATGGGTGTGTTTCTCGGCATTATTCTTGGGCTCGTCACGGTTTACATCCATAACAAATTTATTGACACCGAATTTAAAGGCGCAATGCAGATTTACGGGGGTTCAAGATTTGTTTTTATCGTGTTAATCCCAACCGTTATTTTGTTATCGGTTTCACTTACGTATATTTGGCCGTTTATGCAGGATGGCATCAATGCACTTGGGACGTTGATTCATAGGAGTGGAAACTTTGGGCTGTTTTTATACGGCGCCCTGGAAAGATTGCTCATCCCAACCGGCTTGCATCATTTGGTCTACACTCCATTTTTATATACGTCATTAGGCGGTACCGCGGAAATCGGCGGCCATATTTATCAAGGGGCAAGAAATATTTACTATGCGGAACTCGCCAATCCGAGTTCGCACCTTCTGGATAAAAGCGTCATTTGGGATGCCCGCGGGATATCCAAGATGTTCGGTTTGCTCGGCGCATGTCTTGCCATGTACCATACCGCAAAACCGGAAAACAAGGCAAAAGCAAAAGCAATTTTAATCCCGGCTGCGGTGACTTCGCTGATTGCCGGTGTAACCGAACCGATTGAGTTCTCATTTATGTTTGTCGCGCCGCTTCTGTTCGTCGTCCATGCCGGGTTAAGCGGTTTAAGCGCATATTCCGCACGTAAA
>NZ_JARTJQ010000102.1:0-16387 GCF_036225245.1 Weizmannia sp. CD-2023 | reverse complement strand
TCATCAGGATATTCAGCAGAAAATACGTCATGGTTCCGCCGAGAAACTTGAAATCAATGAAAATCAGGATAAGGATCCCAAGCCCGATTAAAATCTGTTTCCAGAACGATAAGGGGGAAGCCTGGCTGGAAGAGGGCTGCTCATACGCCTTTGGATGGGCCTGAAGATCCACATTGTACTCTTTCGCCGTTTCGGTGGCAAGTTCCTTATACGTATTGGTCACCGCCGCATCGGGCTTGTTTTCTTTCAAATACGGTATGGCATACTGATCAAGGATCCGCCCTACTTTTCCGTCCGGAAGCGCTCCCTCCAGGCCGTACCCGACTTCAATTCTGATTTTCCTGTCTTTTACTGCCAGTACGAGCAATACCCCGTTGTTCATGGATTTATTGCCGAGCCCGTACTGGCGGAAAGCTTTATTGGCGTACGCTTCAATGGTTGTGTCTTTCCCGATCGTGTTCACAGTTAAAACCGCGACTTGCGCTTTTGTTTGCTCATCCAGCTGCTTGCCGAGTGAAACGAGCTCCTGTTTTTGGCTGTCTGTCAGCACACCGGCAAAATCCTGCACATAGATGTCTCCAACCGGTTCCGGAATGTCCGTCGCAGCGTGCACACCAGAAACGGCCGAGCACACGGCAAAAAGAAAGGTGAGAAAAACGGCTGTAATAAGCGCGGCCTTTTTCATCACTGATCACTGCTGTTCCCAAAATCAACTTTCGGGGTTTTCTTTGCACTTTCATCCGCTTTAAAATATTCCTTTTCCTCAAAACCGAACAGGCCGGCAATCAGTGCGCCAGGCATTCTTTTTATCTTTTTGTTATACGTGGCAACGGCGCTATTGTAATCCTGGCGCGCCACAGCAAGGCGGTTTTCCGTGCCGGCGAGCTCATCCATCAGCTGCGTGTATTGTTGGTTTGCTTTTAAATCCGGATATTTTTCAACCACCACCAACAGCCGGCTCAACGCACTGTCCAGGCGGTCGTTTGCCGCTGCCTGATCTCCGGGTGTTTTCGCCCCGGCCAATTGTGCGCGGGCTTTCGAGACGTCATCTATCACCGCTTTTTCGTGGGAAGCATAGCCCTTGACGGTGTTCACAAGATTCGGGATCAAATCCGTCCGCCGTTGCAGCTGGTTTTGAATTTGCGAATAAGATTGATTTACATTTTCTTCCGCATTCACCAAGCTGTTATAACTTGTAAAAACGCTGACGATCAGAACCACCAATATGGCGGCCACAATCAGCCATGGCATCCACTTCTTCATATACAATCCTCCTCATTTATGCTTATAAATCCAATACCCTGTCAAGAGCATTGAAATACCAGGCTCGGCAAATAAAAAGAAAACATGTACCGGCCGTCTATCATTAAGATACGGAGTGCCTGCCCAAAAGTTTCATGCTTCATGTAAAATATTTTCCGAGCAGGATGCCTGAAAATGCCAGGGCAATGCCGAACAGATAGCTCAACACAAGGTACGGGACAAGAATATGATATTTTTTGTCTGCTTGCAGCTGAATATTCTCAAGTTTAAAAGTGGAGAAAGTTGTAAAGGCACCCAAAAAGCCGGTCCCGAGAAGCAGGCGCCACGAACTCCCGGCACCAGCACCGAACAGAAGGCCGAGCATAAATGAGCCCGAAAGGTTAATGAAAAATGTGGCCAGCGGGAATTTTGCCGGAAAGGCCCGGTTGATCCACCGCGAAAGAGAAAACCGGGAAACCGCCCCGAAAAAGGCGCCAATTGCGATAAAGATGCCGTTTAAAACCATGAATCCGTCTCCTTTATTTATGCTGTATCTGAACCGACTCTGCCTTTAGCCCGCGAATGCAGTATTCCGCCAAGTTTAAAGCCGGCCCATGACATGAACAAGCCGCCAAATAAACTGCAGAAAACATACAACATCGCGGCAAACGCATGCGATTGCCGGATCAGCTGCACCGTTTCCACACTGAAAGTCGAAAATGTGGTGAAGGAACCGACAAACCCGGTGCCAAGTGCGGTTACAACATACGGATGAATCTTTTTAGACTGAAATATATGCATCGTAAGCCAGCCAAGCAGAAAACAGCCGGCCAGATTGATCGCAAGTGTCGGGTATGGAAAAACGGCATGCGTGTACATGCCGATCCATATGCCGAAATAATAGCGTGCCAAGGCACCGAAAATACCGGCAACCCCGACCCAAATATATAACATACAGCTCCCTCCAGTCCATTGCGGCATGGGCTCCCCCCACTGTTTTTTCGTGAAAAGAGTTCCCCGTGCCGTTCTTAAAGTGCGTTTTATTTTGTCAAAAGCCTTGCCAGCCCAAACGCAGCGGCAGCGGCCAAACCACCAATCACAACCGTTTCAAGCCCGCTTTTCCACACATTGGAACCGGTAAACCGCCCTTTCACCGCCCCGAAAATAAACAGAACAACGAGCGTCACCAGGACGGAAACAAGCAAGGCCTGTGATGCCCGGGTGACAAAAAAGTAAGGGGAAAGCGGGATCAGCCCGCCCACAATATAAGACAAGGCAATCGTTAACGCACTTTTTAAGCTCCGCCCTTTTTCCGGCTTCTCAAGCCCCAGCTCGAATTTCATCATAAAATCCACCCATTTATCAGGGTTTTCCGCCATTTTATCGACGATTGCTTCGATTTGTTCCGGTTTCAGCTCATATGCCTTAAATACATCCCGGACTTCGTCTTTTTCCCGTTCCGGTACCTCTTCTACTTCCCGGTATTCCCTTTTTAATTCGCTATAATAATGCTCGGCATCCGATTTTGCTGCCAGATATCCGCCAAGCCCCATGGCAATGGAACCGGCCGCAATTTCCGCCGCGCCGGCCGCGAGAACGAGCACCGGCGAATCCACTGCACCGGATAATCCTGCTGCGAGTGCAAACGGCACAGTCAGCCCGTCTGACATGCCAATCACAATATCACGGACGGTGTCAGATGCCTGGAAATGTTCCTCAACATGTTCATATTCCGGCATTCCTTCTCTTCCTTTCTGTCTTTATAGGTCTTATTGTAGCATTTCAAGCCGGAAATGGGCGAAAATGAACATAAAGTTTACTTTCTTGTAAAAGTTTCTTTGCAAACTTTAGAGATACGCATATAATGAACTTAACAACTGACGTCCGTCCAAAAGCCTGTTTCCCGGCTTTTGGACAGCATGTGTAAAAGGAGCCAATAAAATGTCACACGACCATGGACACCAACACCATCACCATGAACCGGCACAATACGGAAAAGCTTTCGCCGCCGGCATCGGGCTGAATATTCTTTTTGTTGCGGTTGAAGCCATTTACGGTTTCTTTTCCGATTCCCTTTCGCTGTTGGCGGATGCAGGCCATAATCTGAGCGATGTGCTCGGGCTCATCATTGCTTGGGCCGCTGTCTGGCTTGGCAAAAAATTGCCGACAAAAAAGCGCACATACGGCTATAAAAAATCATCCGTGATGGCTGCGCTTTTAAATGCGATTATTTTGCTGATTGCGATCGGCGCGATTTTTCTCGGGGCAATCCAGCGTTTTGCCCATCCGGAACCTGTCGCAGGCAAAACGGTCATGATCGTTGCCGTGATCGGGATCGTTATTAATACCATTACCGCTTTACTGTTTATGTCAGGAAGAAAAACGGACCTCAACATCCGCGGCGCTTTTCTGCATATGGCTGCCGATGCGCTTGTCTCTCTCGGCGTTGTCATCGCAGGTGCGATTATCCTGTTTACAGGCTGGGAGTGGGTCGACCCGGTTACAAGCATCATTATTGCGATTGTGATTTTTGCGGGGACATGGGGCCTGTTGCGGGAAGCAGCCGACCTTTCGCTTGATGCGGTGCCTGCAGGCGTTGATGCTGATGCGATTAAAACCTATTTAGAACAAATTCCGACCGTGCTCAACGTCCATGATTTGCATATCTGGGGAATGAGCACGACAGAAACGATATTGACGGTCCATATTGTCCGTTCGCAAATTGAAGACAACGACCTGCTGCTTGAAAAACTGGAAAAAGAACTGCATGACAAATTCGGGATCGAACACGCTACCATCCAAATTGAAAAAGGGACATATGTTTGCGGCCTGGCGCCGGACAACAAAGTTTAAACCGGAAAACAAAACTTACGGCAATTCAATAAGCATGCCCGGCACATGAAGCCGGATCCAGCATGCAAAACCCCGATGGAAGCAAGCGGTTTACCTCATAAATACGCCTTTTGCCCGGATTTTCCTTTTGTACCGGCAAAAGAAAAAAGGCTGCCACTGCGCAGTCTTTTTTTTGTCCCTTTAAAAGCACAAAACTTTTCGACAGATTTCTACATTCTCCGTTGCTGTGGATATTCTTATACACATTTTGCACAAAGTAACACCAGGCCTTCTCACGTTTATAAACAATTTACCCACAAGATATAAACATTTTACTGTGGATAAAAGAACGCTTGTTCCGCAAGGCTAAATTTGGTAAAGTAAGAATACAAATACTCTCTCTTTATGATACGCAGGATGCTTAAAAAAAAGAACAACATTTTCGGAGGTGGTACAGATGTATAAGTTATCTGATGAACTATTGATCGAGTCCTATTATAAAGCAAAAGAGCTGAAATTAAGTGCCGAGTTTGTGAAGCTGATTGAAAAAGAGATTGAACGCCGGTCCCTGACCCATAAAATCAAAGCAACGTCCTAGCCACTTTTGCTTGATATGTGGCTTTTTTTGTGTGATCAATCCTTTTTTTCTTGAATATATATATAAATAAATGGCAGTTGGGAGGTTTGCGGGGGTGGACTTTGATCATTGGTATGATGCTATCTTGAATTTTATAAAATCGCAAGCCGCCAATGGATTGACAGTGGCAAACGGATGCTGCGGTGCTGCAGCGCTTTTTTATTGCGGCAATCATCAGCCGGCGGTTTCCGCAGCCTTGATCTTTGCCGCTGTATTGTTCGACCGCTATGACGGGAAACTGGCCAGGAAGTTAAAAATGGAATCCGCGCTTGGCAAGCAGCTTGATTCCCTTTGCGATTTGCTTTCGTTTGGCGCCGCGCCTGCCATGCTGATCCATACAGCGCTGTTTTGCCTGTACGGGGTTCCGGGTATGTTGGCCGCCATTTTTTATATGCTTTGCGGGATGATCCGGCTCGCCCGGTTTAATATCAGCAAGCAAGAGGGATTTTTTTACGGGCTTCCGATCCCCGTGGCAGGCTTATGTGTAACGGCCGGTTTTTTTGCCGTTCCTTATGTCACCCACTTCTGGTTGTTTGTGTGGATGGTGCTGTTGTCGGTCCTGATGGTGGCGCCGTTTAAGTTAAAAAAAATATGAAAAAGGCGCACTGCAAATTTTGCAATGTGCCTTTTTCATTATTCGCCGTTTTGTTCCTTTCTTTTTTCTTTCTCAAGCCGGTAAAATTCGTGGAACATTTTCATGAGGGCCCGCTTTTCAATACGGGATACGTAGCTTCTTGAAATGCCGAGCTCCTTCGCAATTTCGCGCTGTGTTTTTTCCTTTTTTAAATTCAGGCCGAATCTGCCGATGATCACCTGTTTTTCGCGTTCATCCAATATGTCAAAGAATTGTTTCACTTTTTCCAGCTCCATATTCAGCTGGATCGTGTCAAATACGTCTTCCGCTTCAGACTGGAGAACATCAATTAACGAAATTTCATTTCCTTCCTTATCTTGGCCGATCGGGTCATGCAGCGAAACATCTTTTTTTGTTTTCTTTAAAGCTCTTAAATGCATGAGGATTTCGTTTTCTATACACCTTGCTGCATAAGTGGCAAGTTTTGTCCCCTTCCCTTCCGAATAGCTCTCAATTGCTTTGATGAGGCCAATTGTTCCGATCGAGATAAGGTCTTCTGTATCTTCACCGGTATTTTCAAATTTTTTGACGATGTGCGCTACAAGCCGCAGGTTATGTTCGATTAAAATATTCCGGGCATCCGCGTCGCCTTCCGCCATCCGCTTCAAATATTTCCGTTCTTCGCTTGCCGAAAGAGGTTGTGGAAAAGCATTGTTTTTCACATAGGAAACCAAAAAAACAAGCTCTTTCATCATATAGCTTACCGCTGTTAAGATCCCCGACATCCTTCCACCTCCATTAGGCTTGAGCCTATATAGTTCAAACATATGAACAAGGAGGCGGAATTGTGTCTGTCCCGAAGAAAAGACGGCTGGTAAATATTGCACGACACTTAAAAAACAAAAAAAGTTGTCTCAAAATCGCAAAACGGCTGATGGGAGCTTTTATTTTTGCAAGGGATGATAAAGTTGGCTGTTTGATCGCGGCATTCAGCCACTATTCTCGGGAAGCGTTTCGTAAAATACGCGGCCTTCCGCCCAAGGAGTGACATACATGTAAAAACCGCATTACAGCGCGCTGTAATGCGGTTGGGTTGAACAGATTCCTTAACTGTGTACAGCTTCATCCGTTTTTGTTTCCCGGATGATGTAATCAAAAGCACCGAGCGCAGCTGTCGCGCCGGCCCCCATCGAAATAATGATTTGCTTATAAGCGCTATCGGTGCAGTCTCCTGCGGCAAACACGCCCGGAACACTGGTCGCGCCGCGCTTATCCACCACAATTTCACCCCGCGGTGTGCGTTCCACTGTATCACCAAGCCATTCGGTATTCGGGACAAGGCCGATTTGGACAAACACACCCTCGAGTTCAATATGGTGTTCTTCCCCGGTTGCACGGTCAATATATGTGATGCCGTTCACTTTATCCGTGCCGGTAATCTCTTTTGTTTGCGCATTTTTTACAACCGTCATATTTGGAAGGCTGTAAACGCGCTCAAGCAGCACACGGTCCGCCTTTAATTCAGGCATAAATTCAATGACGGTTACATGTTTGACTACACCGGCAAGGTCAATGGCCGCTTCAATGCCGGAATTGCCCCCGCCGATTACGGCGACATGTTTACCGGCAAACAACGGCCCGTCACAGTGCGGGCAATAGGCCACACCTTTGTTTTTGAATTCTGCTTCGCCCGGCACGTTGATGTTGCGCCAGCGTGCACCGGTGGAAATGATCACGGTTTTGCTCTTTAATACAGCCCCGTTTTCCAATTCCACCTCAACGAGATCTTTCTTTTCGACCCTTTTTGCACGTTGCAGATTCATAATATCAACATTATACTGTTTGACATGTTCTTCAAGGTTTGCAGCAAGTTGCGGGCCTTCCGTATACTTCGTGCCGATTAAGTTTTCAATGCCGACTGTATCGAGAACCTGCCCGCCAAAACGTTCAGCGACAATCCCTGTCCGGATGCCTTTGCGCGCCGCATAAATGGCTGCACTTGCGCCGGACGGGCCCCCGCCGATAACGAGCACATCAAACGGGTCTTTCTTTTCAAACTCGGACGGATCCGCTGTGCTGCCGAGTTTGGCAAGAATTTCTTCCACTTCCATCCGTCCGCTTTCAAAGAATTCGCCGTTCAGGTAAATGGAAGGGACGGCCATAATGCCTTTTCCTTCCGCTTCCTCTCTAAACGCAGCCCCATCAATCATCGTGTGCGTGATATTTGGATTGAGCACACTCATGATGTTTAAAGCTTGTACCGCAACAGGACAGTTCTGGCAAGTCAGGCTGACATAGGTTTCAAAATGGTATTCGCCTTTTATGCTTTGAATCTGGTCAATGACCTTCTGATCCACTTTAGGAGGGCGGCCGCTGACCTGCAGCAGGGCCAGAACGAGCGATGTAAACTCATGCCCGAGCGGCACGCCTGCGAATACAATCCCGGTATCTTCTCCCGGCCGGTTTACACTGAAACTCGGGGTTCTGTCGAGTTTTGTGTTTTCCACTTTTATCCGGGGCGACATGGCGGCCAATTGGTCAACCAGTTCGAGCATGTTCCGTGATGTTTCATCGGATCCCGCGCTCACTTTCAGCAGAACGTCGCCCTCCATCATTTGCAGATACTGGGCCAGTTGCGCTTTAATCTCTTCATCCAGTATCATATCGGTTCAGCTCCTCAGATTTTGCCTACAAGATCAAGGCTTGGTTTCAGTGTTTCACCCGTTTCTTTCCATTTTGCCGGGCATACTTCACCTGGATGCTGGCGTACATATTGTGCGGCTTTGACTTTGTCGATCCATATGCTTGCGTCACGGCCGATGCCGTCAGCGTTGATTTCAACCCCTTGGATGACGCCGTCCGGATCGATCAGGAAAGTGCCCCTGTCAGCAACGCCTTCTTCTTCGCGCAATACATCAAACATACGGGTGAGTTTTTGTGTCGGGTCGCCGATCATGGTGTATTCGATTTTGCTGATCGCTTCAGAATGATCATGCCATGCTTTGTGAACAAAATGAGAGTCTGTTGA
Source organism: Weizmannia sp. CD-2023 (assembly GCF_036225245.1). NCBI lineage: Bacteria > Bacillati > Bacillota > Bacilli > Caryophanales > Bacillaceae > Heyndrickxia > Weizmannia sp. CD-2023. Next base: position 8,074 of record NZ_JARTJQ010000102.1, on the reverse strand, counting down.
AACCGAATAGACTTCCACGCCGAGTTCTTTTAAAGCGGCATAATTTTCCTGAAGATCTTCCAGTTCAGTAGGGCAGACAAATGTAAAATCAGCAGGATAGAAGCAGACAATGCTCCAGTTTCCTTTGAAATTTTCATCCGTCACTTCGACAAATTCACCGTTGCGGTATGCTTGTGCTTTGAATGGTTCAATTTTTTTGCCAATAAGGGACATCGTGCAATTCCTCCTTAAAATCATTTGTGGTAAATGATCATCGTTCACTGATCAGGCCAGCAAACAATAATCATTTTAATTCAATACCAATTATTATATGGAATTAATTTCGTGTCAAGCAATTACACCCGGTTTTCTATTTTATCGTTTCCTGATTTTATATGATATAGTCATAAAACCATGATATTTATGTTTTTTATGCTGTTTCCGCCTCTTTTTTTCACCTCTGTAATTGAAAATCAGGGCAGATAATTGAAATTTTTTACGCCCAGAGACCGCCGCTCTCCCATTTCAGTATTGAGAATGCTTTTCAATAGATAGATGTCAAAAAAGCCGGTGGCCGGAGCCATCAGCTTTTTCTTTTCCGCCTGTGGAAAACAGCGGTAAAAATCAAAATATGCAAAAACATAGCGCCATCCCCTGATCCGGTTTTGCTAGGTGGAATCTGTCTCCATAAAGATAAAGTCCAAACGTTTCTGATAACGGGCCATCGTCAACCGCTCCTTTCTTCAGGTGTTTTTTCAGCTTAAAAATGCCTTGCTTGGAATGCCTCACGCTTTGTATTCATTTCATCGTACAGCCTGAAAACTTCTTCATCACGCTGCCTTTGTTCTGCCGTCTTTTTCAGCCGTTTAATCGTGACGGTAATAAAGATTAAATTGAGTGTCATATTTTTCCACCTCCTTAAGGGCGCAAAAAAACCGCAGGACAGGCATGATCCCGCGGCTTTCCGGAAAAAAACCGCACGGATCAGGCAAATGCATCCTGCGGCTTGTGCGTCAAGTTAAAAAATCAGCGCAAATTCAAACCGATACGGAGCGGATGCAGAACATGTTCAGTTGCAACTGCAGAAAATAGGATTGTGTATGCCATGTTCTTCAACCTCCTTTGAATTTGCTTACATAGGAAAGTATATCCAATTCCGGCGGGTTTGTAAACCGCAAATTGGCAAAAAAATAAAAAAAGGCCGAAAACCTTGTATGCCGGACAACCGTGTGCTTCGTTACTGCACCGCCCGGGTTACAAAGGTCCCTGCCTTTTCAATTATGATTTGCGATTATTCCGCTGTAAAAGCTGTGCGCCTTCTTCGCTTTTTAAAAGCCGTTTATGGTAAGCTCGTGAAATCGAGAAAAACAAAACAGATACGGCAACAAACCCGCTTGAAGCAACGAGTAAAATTTTTGTCCCCAGTTCGGATTTCCCTTCGATCGGCATCACCGCACCCAAATATAAAAAGCCCGTCACAGCAAGCAGCACGATGCCGTACATTTTAAAATCCACCATTTTCACGTACATCGATTTCGCTTTCTTCAACCGCCTCACCCTTTCTATCAATCTGCTAAACCTACTCTATCACAGATAAAACATAAAAAAGACAAGTAATTACAGGAAAGGAAGGAAAAAAATGGATCTACAGATTTTCAACAATACCCGTGACAAGATGGGCAGAGTTCACGGCCGCCGTTTCAAGATATTCATCAAAAGAGATCCCGGACTCCTGCCCTGCAATATCGGAAAGGGAGCGGATGATCACAAATGGGATGCCAAATTGCCATGCCACTTGTGCGACGGCAACGGCTTCCATTTCCACCGCCTGCACTTCCGGGAAGTGCTCCTTTACAGCCGCCGTTTTCGCAGGATCATCCATAAACGAGTCCCCGGTAGCAATCAATCCTTTCACAACCTTAATGCCAGGCAGTTTCCCTGCGCAGCTTTCCGCAATCCGGACAAGTTTCTCATCCGCCAAAAAAGCGGGCGGCATTTGCGGCACTTGCCCGTATTCATAGCCGAATACTGTCGCGTCGACATCATGGTGGCGCACTTCCGTTGAAATGACGACATCGCCGACGTGAAGGGCGGGGTTTGCGCCGCCTGCTGAACCGGTATTGATTAAGCAATCCGGCGCGTATGTTTGCAGCAAAAGGCCGGTAGAAAGCGCAGCATTCACTTTCCCGATGCCGGATCGGAGCAAGATGACATCTTTCCCTTTCATTTTTCCCGCCGTATATTCATAACCGGCAATCGTTTTAACTTGCGGGTGCTCGATCTGCCCGCGCAAAATCGACACCTCTTCTTCCATTGCGCCGATGATTCCAATTTTCATATGACTCCCTCTTTCGTCCAAAAGTTCCAATCCCCATTATATAGCAAAAAAGCAGAAGTGGATACGGCTTGCCAAAAAAACAACGTCTGATACGATGAACATGGAGGTGTACGAAAATGGCATTTGAGCTTGACAGGATAGAGGATAAGATTGAATTTTTCGAAGCGGACCGGCTTGAGGCGCTCGAGAAAAAAATCAATGATCAAATCGAAGCCAATAAAACCCTGCTGCTCCGGGTGGCGTCCGTTTCCCACCAAATGCAGTTTGACGCGGACGGCAGACCCCATTATTCCGCCGTCGTCCATTTTACGGCACAAAAATAAGCGGCACAGACGGCCGCTTATTTTTTATCGTTCTCGATCAATTCATACATCTTTGTAGGTTTCCAGCCTTTTCCGTCCACCCATGTCAAATAAACACGGTAGGTCGTATCGGCATTTTTCGCGGAGACCGTCCCGATCGCCTCATCGGTCGTTGCCCCATGCTCCAAAAACCAGACCGTCATATTGTCTTCCGGTATGCCTGTTGCATACGACAATGCCTTAAGCTTTTCCTTCCAGTCAAGGGAAGTGGACGAGGCGGAATAGACATGTCCGCCTGTTTGTTCGGTTCCGACCGGTTTCCAGCTAGAATCGGTAATGACTTCTTTCACATTCGGTTCATTGCTTTTTTCCACTTTACGGGTTGATTTTTTGCTGTCTTTGTCCGCCGTTTTTTTGGATGTATGAGATGATGTCGTTTCATGGCCGGATGAAGCAGTCTTTGTTACGGCCGCTTTCTTTTCTTTCGGTGCCGGTTTTGAGTTGTCGTTCCCGGCGAAAAAAATGGAGTAAGCCACAATACAAATAAGCGCGATGACAATCACAATCAGTGTATTTAAAATGATGTTTGTTTTCCGCCGTTTTGACTGCTGCATGGCCTGTTTCCGTTCTTCACGGCTGTAAAATTCAGGCAAGGTCATCCCTCCACTTCATGGCCTTATCATACCACGGTTTTACCGAATCGAAAAGGCGCACAAAGAAAATTCGGCGGGCATGGCCCACCGCAATCCGGATGTGATAAGCGTTTGCAGCAGGCCGTATCCTTTACAACTTGCACCTTGGAACACCTGCGCACCCGCTCCGGATTATTGAATCGAGATGATTTTGACTCTCATATCCCCGCCCGGCGTCTGAACCGTGACTTCCTCTCCGACGCTTTTCCCGAGCAGGCTTTTTGCAATCGGGGAATCGTTTGAAATTTTTCCTTCAAACGGATCGGCTTCAGCGCTTCCGACAATCGTGTACGTTTCTTCTTCCCCGTCCGGTAGTTCCACAAAAGTAACGGATTTTCCGAGCGATACCGTATCTGTCCCGTCATCTTCAATGATTTTCGCGTTGCGGATCATGTTTTCAATCGTCGTAATGCGGCCTTCCACAAAAGCTTGTTCTTCTTTCGCGGAGTCGTACTCGGAATTTTCGGAAAGGTCCCCGAAACTTCTGGCAATTTTTATCCGTTCGACGACTTCTTTCCGTTTGACCGTTTTTAAATATTCCAGTTCCTGTTCCAATTTTTCTTTCCCGTCCTGGGTCATCGGGTAAACTTTTTCCTGAGCCAAATCCCTTCACTCCTATATCTCTTAGTTATCAAATGTGTATGCGTTTCAACATACAAGATGACGCTTTCTGCAAGCGGCTGTGTTTTTTCCACCATGTTGTTTAGCGCGCCGAAAAGATTCCGGCGCGCTCACCATGTATTCTAAATAATCGTATTACAAAAAAGACTTTTGTTCAAGGATGGATTGCAATTTTGTCACGACCAAATCAATCGCCACCCGGTTCTGCCCGCCTTCCGGGATAATGACGTCCGCATATCTTTTTGTCGGCTCGATGAACTGGTTGTGCATCGGCCTGACCACCGTAATATACTGCTCGATGACCGACTGGAGCGTCCTGCCGCGCTCTTCGATATCCCGTTCAAGCCGCCGGATGATCCGCAAATCGGCATCGGTATCGACATACAGCTTAATATCCATTAAGTTGCGCAATCTCTCATCTTCCAATACTAAAATGCCTTCCAAAATAATGACATCTTTCGGTTCCACATGGATGGTGCGGCTAGCGCGCGTATGTTTGGAAAAATCGTAAACCGGTTTTTCAATTGCCTCATAAGAAAGCAGTTTATGCAGATGCTCAATTAACAGGTCATTGTCAAATGCAAACGGGTGGTCATAATTTGTTTTCAGCCTTTCTTCAAACGGGAGATGGCTTTGATCTTTGTAGTAAAAGTCCTGTTCAAGCACCAGAATGGAGTGTCCCTTCAAGCTTTCGTAAATCGCCCGGGTTACGCTTGTCTTCCCGGACCCGGAGCCCCCGGCCACGCCGATCACAGCCGGCTTTCGTTCCATTTCCTTCACCTCTTTATACTGACTGCCAATCCATCTCCGACGGGGAAAATCGCGGTGATAAATTGCTCATGCTGCATTAACCATTCGTTGTAGCTTCTGATTTTCCGCACCAGATTGCTGACTTGCTTCTTTGCGATGAAGTCTTGTATCACAAGGCCTTTAAATAGCACATTATCCGTGTATACACATCCCTTTTCCCGCAGAAAAGGCGTAAACGAATCAAAAAATTTCCGGTACTGCCCCTTTGCCGCATCAATAAATATCGCATCGTACGGGCCGAGTTCCCGGGTCTTTTGGATGACGTCAGAAGAAAGTGCATTCCCTTTCAGCAGGCGGATCCGCCGGGATAAAGGGGTGCGGGCAAAATACGCATTTGCCTGGGCAACCCTTTCTTCTTCGCGTTCAATGGTGACGATTTTTACATCCGGAAGCGCATCTGCCATTTTCAGGGCCGAATACCCGATCGCCGTCCCGATTTCAAGCACGCTTTCCGGCTTTTGAATCCTTAACAACTGGCAGAGTGTTTCCATTCCGATTGGATCCATAATCGGAATATGCTCTGATTTTGCAAAAGACGCCATTTCTTCAAAAAGCGGATCTTTCTTTTGCATCAACTGTTCTATATACGCTTCGACCGGGCCGTTCATCGCTGGGCCCTCCGGCATAAACACATTTCCATAACTTCTCCCTGCTTCTCAAAAAAATTCCGCTTATTATCGTAGCACATTTCAAACGGGAAAGCGAATGTTTACCGTTTCGCCTTCGCAATGTACTTTTCCTTTAAAGCATTATGTTCCTTCAATGTCTTGGCAAAATAGACTTTTCCTGTATCCACATTTGCAAGAAAATAGAGGTAATCGGTTTTTTCGGGCTTGAGCGCAGCCTTAATCGATTGTTCTCCGGGACTTGCAATCGGGCCCGGCGGCAGGCCTTTATGTTTGTACGTGTTATAAGGGGAATTCACCCGCAAATCTTTATACGTCACTTTTTCTTTATGCCGGTTTAAAGCATACAGTACGGTCGGGTCCGTCTGCAGCGGCATGTTCTTCTTTAATCTGTTGTAAAAGACGCTTGAAATTTTTGCCCTGTCCGCTTTTTCAGTTGCTTCTTCCTCGATAAGTGAAGCCATCGTAAGCAGTTTGTGCGGCGTTAAACGGGCCTGTGTGCTTTGCCCGGCGTAAGCGGAAAAAACCGCATTTGTTTTAGCCACCATCGTTTCCAGTACGGCATCAAGCGGCACATGCTGATCATAAAACGAATAGGTCGCCGGAAAAAAGTAGCCCTCGAGCGGATGCCGGATCTGCTGATTGAAAACTTCTTTTGTCACAAGGCGCGGATATTTTTTCATCAAATGTTGTACAAAAGCAGGGTCATCTGCCCGCTTGAGCACCTCTTCTTTCCGGAAGGAGCTGTGTTTTTGGATGATCTCCGCAATTTCCTCAAGGCCGGCCCCTTCCGGCACGGTAAAGCGGATCATGGCAATGCCGCCTTTTTGCATGCTGCTGACGATCTCGCTCGTATCCATGGACGGCGACATTTGATAGGTGCCGGCCTTTAAACCCGACTGGTGGTGGGATTTCGCATAAATTGCAAAAGCCCAGGCATTTTGGATGATCCCGTTTTTTTGCAAAATATGCCCGATCTCTTTTACCCCGGAGCCGGGCGGAATCGTGACGAGTTTTGTCTTATGGCTTCCAGGCTCCACCGGTTTCAGCGCCGACACGTAAAAAAGGGCAGCCCCTCCAAAAACAACAACAGCCAGCATGATGATGCATGCGGCTATCCATAATTTCGGTTTCTGCTTCATTTTTTGAAGCAACAGTTGAAACGGATTTTTCTTTCCGGCCAAAACAGAATCTTCCTCTCAATAAGAAAAATCTTAAAACAAGTACAGAAAGCCATTTTCGACTTTTTTCCTGTCCATTATACTACAAATTTCGCCAAGTTTTATTTCATTTTCTTTTCAAAAGGGAAAGTCTTCCATTCCGGCAGACGGAAAAAGCACACGGTTTGTCCCGTGTGCATGTTCAAGATGCGTTTATGCTTCTTCTTCATCGAGAAACGTATTCAGCATTTCCTCGATCATTTCCCACTCTTCATCTGTTTCAATCGGCTGGAGATCCCCTTCTGTGCCGTCTTCATTTTCTACATAGGCGGAAGCATGGATTTCGATGCTTTCATCCTCGTCTTCTTCCGCACCAATCGGATAATACAGGACGTACGATTTTCCGAAATCTTCGGATTCAAACGTAAAAAGCACTTCATACAATTGTTCGTTTCCGTCTTCGTCCACTACGGTAATATGCTGGTGGTCTTCGTGGTCATGTTCATGGTTATGTGTCATTTCTTCACCCCGTTAAGTTTGGCTGTCAAGGAATCCTTGCAAAATTACACTTGCCGCCATTTTATCAATTACTTTTTTCCTTTTTTTACGGCTGACATCGGCTTCCAGTAATATTCTTTCCGCTTGTGCCGTGCTTAAACGTTCGTCCCATAAAATAACGGGCAGATTGAGCCGTTTTTTTAATTCTTCGGCATAAACCTTTGAGGCCTCTGCCCGTGGGCCGATCGTGTTGTTCATATTTTTCGGGAATCCGACGACAATTTTTTCGACGCCGTGGATTTGCGCGAGTTCAGCGACCCTGTCGAAACCGAATTTGCCCTTTGCTTCATTGATGGCAATCGTTTCGATGCCTTGGGCAGTCCAGCCCAGGGCATCGCTGACCGCCACACCGACGGTTTTCGAACCGACATCAAGGCCCATAATTTTCAATTTGATCCCCCGCGATGTTGTTTCAAATACGATTTGACCAGTTCTTCGATAATTTCATCCCGTTCCAGTTTGCGAATCATATTCCGGGCATCCTGATGGCGAGGGATATAAGCCGGGTCGCCCGAGAGGAGGTATCCGACAATCTGGTTAATCGGGTTATAGCCCTTTTCCTCGAGCGCGCTGTATACATGGAGCAAAACTTCCTTGACCTCGTGTTCCGTCGGTTCTTCCGGAAAATTAAACCTCATCGTTTCATCGAATGAGCTCATTATCGCAGCACCTCTCTACTAAAGCTTGGCTTTTTAGATGTTCCGGTTTACACAAATTTTGAAGGTGCATTTTCCGCTTTCTGCCTGAAAACGATCCGTGTAAACAACCAGCTTTGTTTCATTGTACACTACTTTTTGCTTGAATCAAACGGATTTTACCCATTCTTCTACAATTTGTAATGCGGCATCAATTTGTTCAGGCTGTTTGCCACCGGCCTGCGCCATGTCCGGACGGCCGCCGCCACCGCCGCCGCAGCGCGATGCCACTTCCTTTCCTAGCTTCCCGGCATGGTACCCTTTTGCGACAAGGTCTTTGGTGACGCCAGCAA
>NZ_JARTJQ010000101.1:0-15602 GCF_036225245.1 Weizmannia sp. CD-2023 | reverse complement strand
TTTCGTCACGGATTCAGGTGAAAGTTAAACGCAGTAATTTACAGATAAAGATTTGAATTGGGAAACAACTGGAATGCTTATTTTTTCTTGATGTAACGATTTACAACCTCCAATTACTTTAGTAAACTAAATAAAGTAATTGCTCTCAGGAGGCGTTCCATTATGGAAGATAGCAAAATGGACCAGTTCCTTACGCATTGGCGGTATATTAACCGGCATCTGCGGGAAGGGCGGCTGGCAAATGAAGATAAAAAGATTACACGTTTACAGTGGATATTGTTGCGGCATGTCGGCAGGTCCGGGCAGTGCACGATGGGGAGCCTTGCCGACCATTTCAATGTCAGCATGAGCACGGTGTCGCAAATGATCGACCGGCTTGAAAAATGGGGATACGCCCGGCGCGTGGCGTCAGCCCGCGATGGCCGCGTAAAAATGGTGTCCCTGACAGAAAAAGGAGAAGAAATCATCAAGGAAGCAAAAACCGCTTATCTCCAGCAGCTGAGCAATGGATTAAGCCAATTCTCAGAAGCGGAGCAGGAACTGTTTATTGGATTTCTGCAGCGGCTTGCTGAGAATTTAAAAGTGTCAAAAGGCGATCACCAGACGGATAAAAAGGCGTAAGCAAAAATTGATTTCCGCAACGTTAAAAGGTGGAATGATCCGATGCATTTTTTAAGCAAGTATGCCAAAAAGTACTGGAAACTTTTTAGTACGGCTGTTTTCTTTTTAATGTGTGAAGCACTCTGCGATTTGATGCAGCCGGCGATCCTGTCAAAAATCATTGATGTCGGTGTGGCGTCCGGAAATATGCCATATGTGTTAAAGATGGGCGGCGTGATGTTATTCATCACAGCGTGCGGCGCGGTTGCCGCCTCATTAAGGAGCACGCTCGCAAGCATCGTGTCGCAAAACTTTGGGGCGGAATTGCGGTCGGATTTGTTCCGGAAAATCCAGGCGCTTTCTTTCCAAAGCATCAATCAATTTGACCGGGCCTCACTCATCACGCGGCTTACCAATGACGTCACCCAGGTACAGAACTTTATCAATGGTTTAATGCGCATGTTTGTCAAAGCGCCGCTATTGGCAATCGGCGCCTTGATCATGGCAGTCCGGCTTGACCCGCAGCTTTCTGTGGTGCTGGCAGTTGTTGTGCCGATTGTCATTATTTTCATTATAACGAACATGAGATTGGGCTTTCCATTGTTTATGAAGGTGCAAAAAGCGCTCGACCGCGTGAACGGCATCATGAGGGAATATTTATCCGGTGTCCGTGTTGTGAAGGCTTTTAACCGGTTTCAATTTGAAGTGGAAAAATTCAGCGTGGCAAACCGCCGCCTGCAAGAACGCTCGGCTTCTTCGATCCGGATTATGTCCATCTTCAGCCCGGCGATCTTGCTTACGGTCAATATCGGCATTGTCGCAATTTTATGGATGGGCGGCTTCGGGGTGGACAATGGCACAATGAAAGTCGGCCATATTATTGCTTTTATCAATTATATGACGCAAATTTCAACATCGCTGATGATGATCTCCATGGTGTTTAACATGTTTGTCCGGGCAAGGGCCTCCACTTTTCGGATCGGTGAAGTATTTGCCATAGAAGAAAAAACCTCCCCGAACAGATTGAAACATGAAGTAACGGGTGAAAAAGGGAGAATTGATTTTGAAAATGTCACTTTTTCCTATACCGGACAAGTGCAGGATGCGGTTTTGAAAAATATCACGTTTACCATTTATTCGGGTGAAACTGTTGGCATTATCGGCTCAACCGGATCGGGAAAAAGCACAATGGTGAATCTCATTCCGCGCTTTTACGATGTTACGGGCGGGTCCCTTAAAGTAGATGGTATGGATGTCCGGCATTTTCATCCGCATGATCTGCGTGAAAAAATTGCGATCGTTCCGCAGAAAAACATCCTTTTTACCGGCAGCATCCGTGAAAATATCCAATGGGGAAATGGCCGGGCGGGAATGGATGAGGTCGAACATGCTGCGAGACTGGCTGAGGCACATGACTTCATTGCGGCTGCACCTGAAGGCTATGATACGTTAATTGGCCAGAGCGGCGTCAATTTTTCCGGCGGGCAGAAGCAGCGCATTTCGATTGCCCGCGCATTGGTGAGGCATCCGGAAATTCTCATTCTTGACGATAGTACAAGTGCGGTGGATGTTGCGACTGAAATGCGGATCAAGGCAGCGTTAAAAAAATATGCGAAAGAGCTGACTTGCCTTTTGATTGCCCAGCGCATTACTTCTGTGATGGACACGGACAAAATTATCGTGTTGGATAAGGGGGAAGTTGCCGGCTTGGGCACGCATGAGGAGCTTCTCAGAACCTCTCAGGTTTATCAGGAAATTTACCAATCGCAAATGGGTAAGGAAGTGTTGCAGGATGGCCGGACAAACGAACGGATATAAGGGAAATCAGGCACCGGGGCTTTTTTTGCGGATGGGCCGTCCGGGCGGGGGAGGCGCGGCACGGTTCAGGGGCCCGGCCGAGAAACCAAAGCATTTTAAAGGGACGTTAAAACGGCTTTGGGCCTATTTTGGCAGGGAAAGAAACTGGCTGTCTGTCATTCTTGCATTGATTGTGGCCGACTCCGTCCTTACGCTGTGCATTCCCTATTTTATCGGCAGGGCCGTTGATGCCATGCCGCCGGGCAGAAAGGTCAATTTTAACCTGCTTGAAATCATGGTTTTTGTTCTTACAGCGGCTTATATTGCAGATGCTGCCTTAACCTTTTTGCAAGGCTGGCTGATGGCCGGTGTTTCGCAACGGATTGTGCAGCGTTTGCGCAGCCATCTGTTTCAAAAGCTGCAAAAACTTCCGGTTGCTTTTTTTGACGCGAGGCCCCACGGTGAACTGATGAGCCGCCTGTCGAATGACATAGACAACGTGAGCAATACTATTTCCCAATCGACGACGCAGCTCATGTCGGGGGTTATTGCCCTTATCGGCACACTCATCATGATGATCATTTTAAGCCCGGTTTTAACGGTTGCAAGCCTGTGTACGGTTCCGCTCGTGTTTTTGCTGACGCGGACAATTGCCAAGAGGACTTCAGTGCTGTTTAAAAATAACCAGGCGGAACTCGGCCGGCTAAACGGGCATATTGAAGAAACAATCTCGGGGATTGAGGTGGTCAAAGCTTTTAACCATGAAGAAAAAGCAATCAAGGCGTTTGAAGAGGTGAACCAGTCCTTGCTTAAGGTCGGGCTGAGGGCGCAAATCTGGACCGGGTTTCTTATGCCGCTTATGAACGTGATTAACAACTTCGGCTTTGCCATGGTTGCCGTTGTCGGCGGGGTTCTGGCTTTGAAGAGCATGATTACTGTCGGCGTAATCGCAAGTTTTCTGACGTATTCCCGGCAGTTTGTGCGGCCGCTCAATAACTTGGCGAATATTTTTAACGTCCTCCAGTCAGGAGTTGCCGGGGCTGAACGGGTTTTTGACATACTCGATGAAAAAGAAGAGCCGGAAGATGCAAAGGATGCCGCCGTGCTCCGGGAGCCAAAAGGCCATGTTGTATTTGAAAATGTGAGCTTCGGGTATCGCGAGGATGTTCCGATTATAAAAAATATCAGCTTTGAGGCAAAGCCGGGCACGCGTACGGCGCTGGTCGGGCCTACCGGATCCGGAAAAACGACGATTGTGAACCTTTTGACCCGGTTTTACGATGTCACGGAAGGACGGATTTTCATTGACGGCACGGATATCCGGACATATACGCGGGACAGCCTAAGAAGAAGTTTCGGTTTTGTCCTTCAGGATACGTATTTATTTTCAGGCACCATCAAGGAAAATATCAAATACGGAAATCCGGAAGCGGCGGATGAAGAAGTCGAAGAAGCGGCCCGGCTTGCCCATGCCGATATTTTTATCAACCGGATGCCCGATAGATATGAAACCGTTTTGTCGGAAAACGGCGGCAACTTGAGCCAGGGGCAGCGCCAGCTTTTGGCCATCGCAAGGGTTTTTCTGGCAAAGCCCGCTTTGCTTATATTGGATGAGGCAACAAGCAGCATCGATACACGGACAGAACGGCATATCCAGGATGCGCTCCTTTCGATTATGGAGGGCCGCACGAGTTTCATCATCGCCCACCGCTTGAATACGATTCGCGATGCCGATCATATTATGGTGATTGACCACGGGCAAATCATTGAACAAGGCAGCCATGACGAACTAATGGCACGCCGCGGACGGTATTATCACATGTTTTACAACCAATTTAAGAATGTGGAAGAGGGGTAGAAACACAGCCTGTTTCTTTACGTAATTTGTTCAATAGAAGAGACAGGCGTGGCCATTTGCTGGCGAAAATGATCGTGGAAAAAACAGATGTTCCCCCCATTTCCTGAAGCGGGTTCAAAACGCCCCCAATCCGGCTCAGGCTGGGGGCGTTTTTTCAATCATACATCAAATATTTTTCCCGTTTTTTCTTCCAGGCACCCAAGTCCCTTTGCCATTTTTGGGCAATGGTTTTAAGGGAAGTGCCGCGGTTGATATCCTGCCTGACCCAGCCGTTTCCAATCAGCTGGTCAAAATAAGAAATGCCGTTTTTGTCTTCTGCCCGGAAAGCGAATTGGCCGGGATACAGGTCATGGATCGTTTTGACCATTGCAACGCCGGTTTCAACAGACTGGTAAGCATTGCGGTCCGTGACATGGATTTGGATCCCGTTTGCGAGCTTGCCGGCCCATTTTGAGGTTGTTGGTGTAAAAGACGCGCTCCGGAAGCGGACGCCCGGCAAACCGAGGGCATTCAATTTCTCCGCTAGCAAGTCCCCGTCAATGAACGGTGCCCCGATCAACTCAAACGGGCGGGTCGTACCCCTGCCTTCCGAAATATTTGTCCCTTCAATGAGCGCCGCACCAGGATAGACGATCGCCGTGTCCAATGTCGGCATGTTCGGGGACGGCATCACCCACTGGAGCGGGGTGCCATCCGCGTACATATCCCTGTGCCAGCCTTTCATTGGCACAACTGTGAGACCTGCGCCGATTCCGCATTCTTTGTTAAAATATTTGGCAAGCTCTCCCGCTGTCATCCCATGGCGGAGCGCGATCGGGTACATTCCGACAAAAGAGGAAAAGGCTGGATCAAGCACCGGGCCTTCGACTTTTGTGCCGCCAATCGGGTTCGGGCGGTCGAGCACGATGAACGGGATGCCTTTTTCCTTCGCTGCTTCCATCGCATAGGCCATTGTGTAAATATAAGTGTAAAATCTTGCGCCAACATCCTGAATATCAAAGACAAGCACATCGACATCCTTCAGCATTTCAGGTGTCGGCTTTTTCGTTTCGCCGTACAAACTGTAAACCGGAAGCCCCGTTTTCGGATCTGTATAAAACGGAACATAGGCACCGGCGTCCGCACTGCCGCGCACCCCGTGTTCCGGGCCGAAAAGGGCGGTCAGATGAATAACCGGATTCCTGGCAAATCTGTCCACAATACTGTTTAATGACTGGTCGACACCGGTCGGGTTTGTGATCAGCCCGACCCGTTTCCCTTTCAGCGAATGGGCTTTATCTTTTAAAAAAACATCGACACCAAGCTGAAAAGAATGGTGTTTTTGTTTTTCATGCGGCTGATTGCCCCGGGCCGCATGCACCACGGCCAGGCAGCTGAAAGCGATCATAAGCGCCAATATGGCAGCGAGCCTTTTCATCCATTTTCCCCCTTTAACGGTTCCGCAAAGCCCAATCACGGCTTGTAAAAGATACTTTCGCAATTTTTCCGTGTGAGACGATGGACGGATGGAGCACATACCAGCCGCGGCCGTTCACTGACCCGTCAGTTTCATACACAAAGCGGATATGTTTCGTGCCAGCAGGGAGCGGGATAGACATCTGCCGCCAGTTGCCGCTTGATCCGGTTAAAGCATTGCCGGCTTTCGTCCAGTTTTTCCCGTCTGTTGAAACCTCCACTTTCCCAAAGTCTGCGTTTTGCTCGATGCGGTACCAGGTCCAAAAACGGAGAAACGCCGGCCTTTTCAAGTCAACATCCGCCTCCAGCACAGCTTTTCTATTGTCGCCGTAACCGGCAAACCATGCGCCATGTTTATCAGGGACGGCAACCGGGATAGCGTCCGCCGCAAGCCGGGCAACAGATCGCCTGATTCCGTTTGTCGAGACAGTGTCCCGGGTCGGATGGACGCGGTTGGTCAATAAAATGACCGTTGTTTGGTTTTTCGGGCTGATCACCATCGAGGTGCCGGTGTAGCCGGTATGGCCCATTGTATTTGTATCGGAGAGCGCATCCATGTACCATCCCTGGTTTAATTCAAAGCCGGGCCCGTGATCATCGCCTGGAAAAGCGCTGTTCATATTCTGTTCCATCAGCCGGACCGTTTCCGGTTTTAAAATCCGGGCACCCGCATATTTGCCATTTTGTAAAATCGTTTGTGCAAGGATAGCGAGGTCATGTGCGGTGGAAAAAACGCCCGCATGCCCGGCAACGCCATCCAGCGCCCACGCGTTTTCGTCATGCACCTGCCCCCGGATCATCCCTCTTCCAGTCCACGGCTGAAATTCCGTTGCGGCAATGCGCGCCTTTAACGAAGCGGGCGGATTATACATCGTATCGCGCATGCCGAGAGGGGCGGTAATGTGCGTTTTTACATAAGCATCCAGCCGCTGCCCGCTCACAACTTCAACCAAAACGCCCAGCGTAATCATGTTTAAATCGCTGTACGTGTACGCCGTTCCCGGGGGATTTTGCAGCCCGTGCTTCAGAACGATTTCGAGCCGGTCTTTGCGGGATGTTCCCATTTTATAAACCGGGATTCCCGCCTCAAACCCGGAAGTATGCGTCAACAGCTGGCGGATGGTCACGTTCTCCTTTCCGTTTTCCGCGAATACAGGAATATATTTTGCGACAGGGTCATCAAGCGCAAATTTCCGCTTTTCAAACAGCTGCATGGCTGCAATGGATGTAAACAATTTGCTGATCGAAGCAATGTCGTAAATGGTGTTTGTTTTTGCAAGGACCGGGGCAGATGCTTCTGTAAACTGGTTGTCTGTATAACGGTATGCATATCCGTATGCCTGTTCTTTTGCGATCGTGCCTTTCCTTGCGACAAGCACAACAGCGCCCGGCATGGCTTTTTGCGCAATCGCGTCATTTACCGCTCTGTCAATGTCTGTGAGCGGGCCTTGGGACATTCCGGCAGACGCGGGCGTTCCTTTATGCAGTACTGCTGAGCTTTTTCCGGGTGCATCCCAGGAAGACGGGTGGCCATGATATCCGGATGCAAAGGCAAGAGACGGAATGGCCCCGGCCGCCAACAAAATGATGCATCCAACCCATAAAACGAATTTTACCCCTTTGTTCTTCAAGCAAGTCCCCCCCTTTTAGTAATGAAGACCGTGGCCGAACGGAGCGTACCCCGGAATGGTGACAGGCAATTTTCCGCCGGGGTTGATTTCGCCTGTGAGCGCTTTTGCAGCGGATTGTACAGAAACGCTGCGGTTTCCATAGGCCAGAAGATTCGCGTCCACATCAGGCGCGCCCATGATGTCGTAAGGATTGCCCATTGAAACCATTACAACCGGTTTGCCTGTTTTTTTCAGCGCTCTTAAAAATGCCTGTTGCGCGGTATTGGTATTTGCATTGTAAGCGGCAGCGACAATCACGTCGGCATTTTGTGCTTTTCCAACTGCCGTAGCTGTTTCTGCCTGTGTTGGCGCAGCCGCTGTGCTCGTATTTTCGGTTATAAACCCTTTTTCTTTCAGAAGGCCGGCAAGGCGGCTGCTGTTTGCAACAGATGGGCCGGTTACGAATATTTTTTTCGTTTGATTCAGCGGCAATATTTGATTTTCGTTTTTAACCATTGTGATGCTTTCGTCCGCCATTTTTTGTGCGGCTTTCAAATGTTCAGGGGTGCCGAAATAGCTTAGCGATTTTTCAGATGTAAACGGGTTCCGGACAATGCCGCGTTCATATTTCACCCGTAAAATTCTCGCGACAGATTCATCCAGGCGTTTCCGGCTGATTTCTCCGGTTTTTACTGCATTTCGCACAGCATTCCAGGCCACTTCCACATCGGGCGGATTGAGTAAAATATCCGCGCCCGCATTGAATGCTGCTACCGGTACTTGGCCGGGAGGAAGGACGTTTGCGCCGGACATATCGAGGCTGTCGGTCACAATCAGCCCGTCGTAACCCAGTTTTTCACGGAGGAGGCCGGTCATGATCTTTTTCGAAAGCGTCGCCGGCAGGCCGGAACCATCGAGTGCCGGTACAACAATGTGCGCGGTCATGATTGCGTCAACGCCGGAAGCAATCGCGGCCTTAAACGGTTTTAAATCCACATGATTTAATGTTTTCAAGTCGTGATGGATGACAGGCAGGCCGTAATGGGAATCGACATTCGTATCCCCGTGGCCCGGAAAGTGTTTGCCGGTGGCGGCTACATTTTGGCTTTGAAATCCTGCAATTTGGGCAATGCCAAGTGATGCGACAAGGTCCGGATTTTCTGAATATGAACGGACGCCGATCACCGGGTTGGCCGGATTTACATTGACATCGAGATCCGGGGCAAAGTCCATATTGATGCCGAGATTTTTCAGTTCTACCGCCATGATCTCTGCAGCCTTTTTCGCGTTGGCTGCAGACCTGGTTGCTGCGAGTGCCATATTCCCCGGGAAAACGGCTCCCGGTTCGAGTACACGGGCAACCGCGCCGCCTTCCTGGTCCGTAGAAATAAAGAGCGGAATGCGGGGCTTTTGTTTTAACGCAATTTTCTGTAGCCCGTTGGATAACTGCTGCACTTGTCTGGCATCAACAGGGGTGCTGATATTATCCGACCAGTTGAAATAGATGACGCCGCCAATATGGTATTTTTCGATGATTTCTTTGAAGTTTGTGCCGCCACGCCCTTTTTCGATATTCGTTTCGGCGTAGGCGGGATCCTCCGGTGTTTTTCCGTAAGCATGAACAATGAACAGCTGCCCGACTTTTTCCTCGACTGTCATCTTTTTCAATTCATGGGACACCCAGCGTTCTTTTGCCCTTGTTCTCCAATGCCCATCCTGTTTCGCTTGTCCACGGAAGCCGGGCATAAGCGAAAACAACAACGCAAAACATACGACAAACAATCCGGATCTTTTCAAAAACGCCATCCCTCCCTTTTGTAATCCCTTTCATTTTTAGTCTACCAGCCTAAAGAAGCCTGTCCATCCGTCTTTTTGCTTATGTTTTCCAGGCCGGGACGGTTTTAATATAGATGTTCATGTATCCGGATAAACCGCACCGCCGGAAAAATTGAAAACCAGCCGGAAATTTTCTGGATGTGCATGCCTGTCATATCGGGAACGGCGAGTGCAGCAAATGGGGGAGCGGGCACAGGGATGATGGAAATGGAGAAAGTAGAGTAGCAGCTAAAGTGAAAAAATGCCCGGACCTCTGATATAATTAGGTTTGTTCAGAAAAACCAACCAAAAAGGTGGGGGAATTTTTTCTTTTCCAAAATACGAGTAAATGTTACCAAGTGTCTCCTGTTTTTCTGTTACCGAGGAATGGGGTTTGCTTGAACAATTGCATCCTTTAAGCAAAATATTTATGTATCTGAGACAGAGTTGGTAAATTGCTCCTGATTGTTCTGTTTCGGGGGGCTTTAGATGTTTTTCCGGGCCACAATACACTTTTTTAAATAGGGGCCTGGGAGCAATGCGATTGAACCTGAATTTATCGGTGCTCAGGAAGGGCCCGGGCAAAACGATTCGTTTGAAAAAGGAGGGCGCCATGTTCGCCGTTTTTGCAGGCATTGCAATTGGATTCGGTTTGGCTGTACAAACAGCTATCAATTCCCAGTTAAGAAAGTTTGTTGTATCTCCCTTTCTGGCTTCTATGATTTCATTCCTGGTTGGAACTGTCTTTTTGGCCGCTGCAACAGCTGTAAGCCGAACACCTTTAGGGGTTCCCGCCGGTCTTTTCTTGAACCAGCCTGTTTGGATCTGGTTTGGCGGTATTTGCGGTGTGATCGGGCTGACTTCCAATATCCTCCTTTTCCCCAAACTGGGAAGTGTACAAACGACGGTCATGCCGATTTTAGGCATGATTCTCATGGGCATGCTCATCGACCAATTCGGCTGGTTTCACTCCATTAGACAATCTTTCGGAATAAACAGGGCGATTGGCGTATTTCTTGTCCTTGCAGGGGTAGTTTTTGCAGTCGTTGTCCCGGAAGCCATTGCAAAACGCCATTCTGCCATAGAAGAGCAAAAGGGAGAAAATATATGGATTTGGCGGCTGTTGGGAATCGCGGCCGGTATGATTATGGCTGTCCAGGCAGCAATAAACGGAAAGCTGGGCACAGTGCTCCATTCTCCGGTTCACGCTGCCTTCATTTCATTTTTTGTCGGCTCTGTGGTGCTCGTCCTTATCGTTGGCATAAAAGACCGCAGTTTCACGAATATCAAGGAGCCGGTTAAGCAATCTGCTCCATGGTGGGTATGGCTTGGCGGCATCATCGGCGGGCTGTATATTTTGATTAACGTGTTCCTTGTCGATCATATTGGCACAGGGCAAACCGTGATTCTGGCACTGTTCGGCCAGATTGCCGGAAGCCTTGTAGTGGAACGATTCGGCCTGTTTAAATCTTTAAAAAGAAGAATTGTGCCAGTCCAAATATTGGGCCTCGCCATCATGCTTTCCGGTGTAATTTTAATCAAGATGTTTTAGTTCATATTGGTTCTTCTTGTTTTTCCAATTCCGCAATCCCCGGCAGGAAAAACGGTTCAAAATGTACATAATTTCTTCTAACCAATACGGCATTTTCCCAGTCCTTGCTCCGTCTGCCTGAAGTGCAGGTAATCTGCCTGTATGTTCGCGCAGTTTTCCGGCTTTTTTCGCCAGTTTTCCTGCTTTTGCGGTGTGCTGATTCCTTTGGCGCCTAAGAGAAACAGGCTGATGATTCAGATGGGGTGTGTAAAGTCGCGTTCAAAAGCGATCGCAACAGCCTGGAACATGTATTTTGCCATGCCGATTCCTTTGGGCGGTGCTGTAAAGGCGCGCTTTTGAGACAGTTGATCTGCAAATTCCGCGCCTTTATAACCGGCTGTACAGGCTGGGCTTGAGAACCCGTTGTTTCAAGTGCATCATGTAACATGGAAACAAAAATTTCAAATGAAGGTTCCGAAAAGTTTATCATGTTCCAGGCAAGTCTATTCTTCTCCTTTAAAAATGCAACTTGATTACGGCTCCAGCTATGTGTCGCAAATGCTGGTATTAGAAATGCTCTCTTCGGGATTGTACGATAAACATATGGAAAGGACCAGAACCCGGCTTAAACAAAAAAGAGATTTTCTATTGCAATTGCTAAACCGGCACTTGGCAGATTATGCAATGTGGTCCAAACCTTCCGGCGGATTTTTCATATGGGTGGCTTTTAACAGCAATATAGATACAAGAAAATTATTCAAGGAATGTTTAAACTCCGGCGTATTGATAAATCCTGGATTTATTTATCATGATCATCACCATACGGTTCGGTTGTCCTTCGCGTATCCGAGTTTTGAGGAAATGGAAGAGGGAATCCTGACAATGAAGGCATTACTAGCTGATAATGGTTGACCAAATATATAATCCTGGTTGCAGCAACGGATTTTCACTATTTGTCGACTGGCATGGCGCCTGTTTGTTTCAATTTCCTGCTACATAAGTGAGCGTGTTTTGGTTTTTGAAGAAATAAAAAAACAGGCCCTCTTTATAAAGAGCCTGTTTTTATCATTTTCTCTACATTAAGCTTTTTCAACGTTTGCTGCTTGTGGCCCGCGGGATCCTTGTTCAACATCAAAAGTTACTTTTTGACCTTCGTCTAAAGTTTTGAAGCCCTCACCTTGGATAGCAGAGAAGTGAACGAATACATCGTCTCCACCATTTCGTTCGATAAAGCCGAAGCCTTTTTCTCCGTTAAACCATTTCACTGTACCTTGTTCCATTTATATTGCCTCCTGGTGTGCAACTGCACACAATGTGTTACTATCCTTGTCCAAGGTGGTCATCAAGATGAAAAGTCTTATACTATGCCATTCTTTACACCGAACAAAAATAATTCTTCTTAAGAATAGCGCAGAAGAAAGAAGTTTACAACCATTTTGTTTTGTTAAATTCATGTAATCCATCCGCCTGCGCATTGATGGACAGCTTTTAATGAAATCGCTTTTTTGCAAGGGGCAGCACGATTTGCAAAACCATTGTATTTTTTCAAAACAATAAATCAAAATGGGCGTGTTTTTGCTATAATAGACAAGTAAATACTCGATAGGTGGGGCCGTTATGAAAATAGTATGTACCGGATACGGGATATTTGCGCCAAATACGAGGAACATTGATCAGTATTTGTTTAATTTGAAAAACGGCGTTTGCACATTACAAGTGGCGGAGGGCATGGGGCCAAAAGGAGAATCAACCATTGCCGGGCTTATCCAGGATGAAGAATTGAAACAAATAGAAGCAGATGATAAACTAAAGCGCCTCCCAAAAGTAACAAAAATGGGGACCGCTGCAGTGAAAGAAGCAATCGCGTCTTCCAGGCTGGATGTCCGGTATAAAAAAGTAGGCTTGTTTTTCGGACTATCCCTTGGTGCTACGGGAGAGAAACTGTACCAGGATTCCATTCACTACGCTAATCATGAACTGTATCGAAAAGTATCGCTCATATTCTCCCACTATGCGAATTACCATAGTATTACGGCTGCCATTGGCCATTATATTGGGGCCAGGGGCGTCGAAAAAACGATTACAACAGGTTGCACTTCCAGTTTGGAAGCAGTAGAAGATGCAATCCTTTACTTGAAAAGCGGAAAAGTGGATGCGGCCATTGTCGGCGGAACGGACAGCCCGATATGCAATGCGACAACTTATGCGTTTGCCAAAACAAAAACGATACCGCTTAACCAAACGCTTGAAGAAGGCGCTGTGCCGTTTCAAAAAGGAAGCAAAGGGTTTGCAATGTCGGAAGCAGCAGGGGCAATCGTGCTGGAGAGGGAAGAAGATGCCGTTCAACGAAAAGCGGATATAAAAGGCGAAATCGTTGATGTCGTTTCCAATAATGATGGGATCAACATTTTTTCATTGGACGGATCCGGGGACCAAATGTTAAACGCGTTAAAAGAAGTCACAATGGGAAGAAAACCGGATTACATCAACAGCCAGGCACTTGGCATTGAACTGAACGACCAAATCGAGCAGCACTGTTCCAAACAGTTGTTTAACCATGAAGTTCCCTATACTTCAATCAAAAGCATGTATGGGAACCCTTTTGGCGCCATTGGTATTTTGCAAGTCATTTCATCGCTTTTAAGCATGCAATATGGCTTTATCCCGCCAACGATTCGGACAACGAGGCGCGGGTATGAAGAAATGAATATTGTAACAGAGACCCTCTATCGGGAGATTCATGAAGTGGCCATCACCAACCATGGATTTGGCGGCAATAACGCATGTGCCTATATGAAGAAATACACCAAGAGTTAGAAAGGGGATGAGGTACTATCGTTATGGGGGTATTGATTTTTACGATAGGATTCATTCCGATTGTCCTGGCCGTGAGTATGCAATCACTTTATAAAGAGTCAAAGCTGTCTCTGATATTGGGATTCTATATGCTTTTGATCACGGCCTGGCAATTCGATATAGGCGTCCTTTTTCTCGGAAAAGTATTAAGCAAGGAAACGATCCTTGTTCTTTTCAAATTTCTTCGGGGCGGGACGACTTTTTCCATACCGGTTGTCTATTACATTGCTTTTTCTATCATAAAAGGCCAGCCGGCACTTCTGGCAGGACGGAAATGGCTGGACAAACTATCGAATGTTTTACTCAATAAAAAGGTTTTATATTTTTTGATTTTCTGGAGTACGGTTATTTATTTTATAAACTGGACAAGTTTAGGTACAAAAGGCTTGTATATGGCGAATAAAAATGGGGCAAATACCCTCTTTTTATTTCCTGAATACGGGCCGCTGATCTGGCTATATATTTTACATATGGGCAGCTTCTTACTGTTTTTAATCCTTATATTCATGATGACCAAAGGAATGGTAAACCAAAATATCAAAAGATTCCTGGCCAGGTTTAGCCTGTATTCCCTGCTTTTATACATATTCGGTTTTTTAAACTTTTCTCCTGGAACCGGTGGTATTTCCAGCAGTATCGGGGTTATCATTTTCTCAACCTTGATCGTCATGGAGTTCATAAAATTAGGCGCAAATATAAAGGCAAACTATTATGAAATAATGGAAAGGCAGATGAAATTGGACTACACCGGCAACTTAGCCGGAAGTCTGATTCATGAAGTGAAAAATGCGAATCAAATCATTAAGGGCTTTTCCCAAATGTTAAATGCAAGCGCTGGTATGGATAAAAAAGATAAAGCTTATTTAAATATGATAGAAAAAACTTCTGAGCATTTAGATGACTTAGTAGATAACTACAAGACCTATTTGAAGTCATCTTCCACCACTTTTAAGAAAGAAAATCTGGAATCGATCATCAGGGAGTCTCTTGCGTTTTCCCAAGCCATTTTAACAGAACATCATATCGAAGTTGAACTGCTGAATTGTTATCATTCCCTTGATGCGTACGTAAATAAAGCAAATTTGAAACAAGTTTTTATCAATCTTATTAAGAATAGCATAGAGGCGATGCCCGAAGATAGAAAGGACAAAAGGATTGCGATCCGGATTGAAGTGGACCAGGAAATGATTATGATCCATTTTAAAGATACTGGCACAGGGATTGGGCGGGAACACTGGGAAAGTGTTTTTAACCCTTTTTTGTCATTGAAACCTGAAGGAATGGGATTAGGCTTGCCTTATGTAAAAAAGATCGTTATAGAGCATCTCGGCAATATCCGGATCGTTGAAAGTTCAACGGAAGGAACCCATTTTCAAATCGAACTTCCGCAAAACGGAATATTAAACATGGATTAACATTTTTATCAGGGCCGGCAATCGAAATTCATCGTCATTACGACCAAGCTTGCCGGCCTGGTTTGCTTGTACTACATTAATGGATGACATCCTTAATAAATGCCTTAACCGACGATTCCGACATGCTTGATGCGTCTATATTGAAAAGTATTATTGAATAGGTCCCATTAGTTGAGTAATTAGAAGAATATGTTCCTTTATTTTCACCTTTTTTAAGTTTTCTACTTTTCCAGGTCCACCTGAACCTAATAAAGGTGTATAACCGAAGCATTCATCATAATCTAATTCGTTATATTTATTTATTGCTTCAGGGTAAGGTTGCCACTTTAAATACTCATCTCGAAATCTATATGAATCCAAGCTTTTGAAGAAATATAGAAAATTCGGCATAACTGTTTTTAGTACACCATCTCTAAAATTAAGTAATCTTACATAACCATCTGCCCATATTACCAAGTCTCCCATTCCAGTTGTAAATAAAACTGGTGAGTCCGTGAATCTTAGGCTACATTTTTGTAAGATATATTGGAACTCTTCTGGGTTAACACTTTTAAAATATCCTTGCATAAATGTTCCGAATCCGTAATTCTGCCACAAGTCAATAATTTCTTTCGGGACTATTCCCTTGTATTTTTCTATTAAATCAGGTCAAGTCTTTTTTTGTG